>JBDNHM010000226.1:0-3582 GCA_041688825.1 Burkholderiaceae bacterium
AGGCTCGTTTGCTTATCACTTGTTAAGGTTAATTTAATTGCACTCATAAGGGCTCTCCGAAGGGAAAAGCATCACATAAAAAATCAGAAAAAGAATATTTTTTAAGGCTAAGTAAAACAAGAAATATCAAGCGTCAGTCAACAAGTGTCAAGCAACAAGCATCAAGCTTTAACAACTGACAAAATTTTTCTACGTGATTTAAATTTAACGATTTTTAGATTCACAGATATTTAAATAATTAAGGCTTTTTAAACATCATTCGCACCCACAAAGATAAAAATAATTTAGTTTATTCATATTTAAAATGACACGCTAAAGTACTACTTCATTTTTAACATAAGAAACCTATGAATAAGTCTGACTGTAGGGTTATTACTGTGAATAAGTGCTTGATTCTATTGACGCCCATCTTTTGAAATCTCAGGTTATTCAGACCTTTCATAGCTTATCGCTTTAATAGTTACACGTTAAGGCATCTGAACACTAATTTAAAACTGCCTAACCGTTACTTTAAAACCGCTTTAAAAACGTCAAAGTACCCTTTACCCATTGCCTTACCTGAAAAAAATATGTCATAACGCATGCGTGCTTGGCGCCCTAAACGTTCTGCCAATGCTTGGTCTGCCAAAAGAATATTCATTGCGTTGGCTAACGCAGCGGGCGACTCTGGTGGCACCACAAAACCTGTTTGATGATCTAGATTAATGTAAGAGGTTCCTGTAGCAATTTCACAGGTCACCATAGGTTTTCCACACATACTGGCTTCAACTAAAACTAGACCATAAGCCTCTGACCGCAGATGTGAGGGCAACACAAAAGCCCTGCACGCTTTAAGCAAAGCCATCTTTTCAACATCAGAAACGTACCCTGCAAACGTTACATTTTGCAAACCTAATTGCGCAACCCTAGCTTTCAATCGCGCACTTTCAGAGCCAGCACCCACCACCACCACACGCCCTTTTGTTTTCAAACTGGCTTCGATGAGGGTGTGAAGACCTTTGTAGTAGCGAAATACGCCAATGAACAGAATAAATGGCTCACCCGCGTTAAGGTTCAAACGACTTAAGATATTTGAATCTGGCTCATTTACATGAGAATTTTCAACAATACCCAAAGGTATTTGTACCAACTTTGACCGAACGGCATCATCAGACAAGACGTCACTGCTGTGCATATAGTTTGGTGAATTTGTAACGATGGCGTTCATGCCTTTTAAGGTGCGCCACATGAGCGGTGCATAGGCTGTTTTCAACCACTTTTGCCTGACCACATCTGAAATATAGGTCAACACTGAAGGTTTTTGTGGGGCAAACCCGTGCAAGATATCTGCAAACGGCCAAGGGAACAAATAATGAACAACATCAGCTTGCTTAACTAAGCCACGAAATGTCGCAATGGCATCGACACCACCTAAATCACATGAAGCGGGCGCTGCCCAAGAACGACAACGCACCACAGTTGCCTCTGGCCTTTGAATGGTTTTAGGTGAAGGGTGAGGTGAAAGTGTAAAGATTGTATTGTTTACACCCAAAGCTTGCGTGCTTAAACAGATTTGTCGAATCGCTTCTTGGCCACCACCCTGCGAATCAGGGTAATAAGTTCGGTAAACATGCAGCACTTTCATGAATGATTCAACACCTGTTCATACACTTTTATAGTTTCACGGGCACACGCTTGCCACGTAAAGCTACGGGCACGCTCCACTCCTTTGGTGACAAAGGTGTGCGCAACGGTTTCATCGCACGCCAAAGTCGCCATGGCTTCAGTGATAGCAGCCACATTGTAGGGGTCAACTAGCCAAGCGGCATCGCCCGCCACCTCAGGTAGTGAAGACACATTTGAAGTGATGACTGGCGTCTGACTCGCAAAACCCTCAAGCACAGGCAAACCAAAACCTTCTATTAAAGATGGAAACACCAACGCAGTTGCTTTTTGTAACATGACTCGTTTAGCCACATCGTCGACGTTTTGTAACCATCGCACCAAGCTAACTGAACTGCTAGAACCGCTTGAACAAACTAAGCCCGCACCATAAGCATTTAAACGGTTAACCAATTCTTGCGAGCCCCAACCATTTCTCCCCACAATAATAAGTGGAAATGCTTGACGAAGCTCCAACGGCAAGGCTTCGTGCGCATCAATGATACGGTCTAAATTTTTACGTGGTTGCAAGGTACCAATAAATAAAAAAAAACGTTCGGGCAAACCTAGCGCAACATATTGGCTTTTAATAACATCTTGACTTAACCTTTTAAAATATCGCTCATCAACACCTAACGAAATCACAGAAATTTTCTGTTCATCAATTTTAAAATGATACGAAATTTCTTTTTTTGAAAACTCAGAAATGGTTATGACATGATCAGCCCATTGGCCAGTTTTGCGCCATAACCAATTCTTTAATTGACGCCCACGTTGGTTCACCCATTGGGGGTGAGAAATAGGTATGGCGTCCATTAAAGTTGCCACAACAGGCACCTGAGACAATAGCGGGGTGCAATGATCAGTGGCATGAAATATGTCAATTTCAGTTTGCCAAGACTTAGTCTTTAGGAAATCAAGCCCAGACAAAGCCGACCAACCAGACGATAAGCTATAGCGGGGTAGTCTTTTAATTGTAAGGTTGTCTATCTGGTCAACCCCTGCCGCCCCAAAGGCCACGGGTTTAATCACTATTTTTTTATTTGATTGTGAAACCTGTTCAAACATTTCTTGAGTGTAATGACCAATGCCATCAAGATGACCAGACTGCAAACCACGTGCCAGAACTGTGACGCCTAAGCCAAGCCTCATACTTTAGCCGCCAGCATCCAGCTTAACGTGTCACTTAAAGGTATCTGTTCAAGTGGCCCAATATTAGCCACCAGTTTATCTGGGCAACCACACAATTTATGCACCTCATTTGGCCTGACAAACGATTGATTAATAGTGATGTCAATCGAGTGATGGGTTAAATCTTCTAATATTTTAATGACCTGTTTTAAGGAATAAGTTTGACCTGAACACACGTTGTACTGTTGACCTGGCTTACCTTGCACCAATAGCTTTAAGTAAATATCGCACACGCTTCGCACATCGTTGAACTCGCGTTCAACATCTATGTTACCCAACTCAATCACTTCTGCACGTTTTAAAAAATGATCAACTAGCTTTGGAATTAGAAATCTTGACGCCTGGCCAATACCGACATAATTAAAGGGTCTTGCAATCACAATGGGCAAACGATCGACGTAGGTTAATGCCATATATTCCATCGCCAGCTTACTCATTGCATAATGATTAACGGGTGTAGGGGGCTGCTGCTCGGTAATGGGTGAAGCATCGCAATTACCGTATATATTTGCGCTGCTAACAAGCAACACACAACTTGGCTTTTTAGTCAGGCCAGCCAAAGCTGACAACAAATTCGTAGTGCCAACCACGTTGACCTGATAAAAAGCCGAGCTGTCAGCGTGCCCCACAAAACTAATACCTGCCAAGTGCACCACCGCATCAGGCTGCACAACATTAACTTCTTTCGTTAAAACAGCTTGATCGGTTAAATCAGCCATTAAAGGCACGACAATATGGCCACACTGTTCA
>JBDNHM010000227.1:0-3821 GCA_041688825.1 Burkholderiaceae bacterium
ACCTGCACCGTCACCGGACCGATGCCTGTTTGCACCTGACGCTCGGGATGATAGCCATTACGAATCACCGCTTGGCGGCCGTCAGTCAAACGACGCTCCTGCAGCTCGGCCATTCGCTCTTCCAATTCAATTTCAATGGCTTGGCTAAGCAACTGCTGTGCTCCCTGCCTAATCAACTCGGTCAGCGCGTCCTTCTCGACTGGGGGGTCTGCAAAGGCAACAACATTACTGGTACTCTTACTCATGGCGGCATACTCCTATGGCTAGTTAATGGTTTGGTGACTACTAACTAACCATATAACGGATATGCCGCCTACTTGTAAAACCTCCAAACACCAGATTCAGTTATAGCTCAACGTTTACTTACTTAGAGCGATGCGGAATTACAGCCCTCCCCCTCAGAGGCATGCATTGAAAACGAGACTGATGACTGACTTTAGCCGTGACTTGAAAGGCGTCGCATTGAAAACAACATTGAGCCGAACCGCTACTGCTGCGCTTGCCCTTTTAACAATACTGCCGGTGGCGAAATCAGAGTCAGTGCAGCCCTCTTGGTATTTCACGGGCGGGTCAAAAAAACTCTCTGCTTTCATTGACCTCCATAGCTTAAAGCGTGTCGATGATTACGCTATTGCCAGTGAGTTGCTAAATTTTGAGGTTGAGCAATTTTCAGAGGAAGGTGCTCCCTATGTTTCAGCATTGGCATTGACCTTCTTTGATTGTGAGAAACGCCAGTCCAGTATGTTCAAGCTTAGTCTTTATGCAGAGCTCTGGGCAAAAGGTAAGGCTATTGAAGAAATCGATCTAAAAATTCCGTGGATGGAGCCACCTGTCGGAAGTGTGGTTGAAGGCACCATTGAAACCGTCTGTGAAGGTGCAGAGGTCAAGGGTGTGTAGGTTAAATAGTTACTAACTTCAGTCTTTGTCGAAATTTCAGTCTAGGGTATGGTCGGCACTACCAATGGCGCAATGGTTAAATCTTTGTAATGCTGAAGCTAAATTGAGGGAGTAAGACATGGGTGCAGCATTTGATTGCCACTGTAATGACTGTGATCACGAGTTCAAGGTGGTGCAAGGCGGTGGATTTAGCTTTGTTCACGTGTGCTGCGATGGCTGTGGCGACACAAAGTCGCTTCCTCGGTATGCCCCCCGCAACCGCCCCAAACCCGTAGTGTCACCAATAAAAAAATTGCGTCAGGCGGTTGGTGCTTTGGTTTCGGGTACTTCTACTTGGTCAAATCAAGGACCAGACCTCTCTGAGGATCAGTTAAGGGCCTACTTCGAACGGCACGATCAACAGCGTTGGGTAGGACAAGGCGACAGCTGGCGCGATGGTGAGTGGCAGCGATTGCTTTCTTTTCTGGGGGACTGTTCCTGCGGCGGGCATTGGGTTCAACCACAAATACCAAGTGGCAGTGTGCTCCACGGACTACATCGTTGCCCTAAGTGCCGGTCGCGCTCGTTCAAGTATTGGTATCCTGATATCGTGTTCGATTAGTTCATAGACTCGGTTACACAAGTGTGAGATCTAGGAGTCACGAACCGCCATTTGTCTCGGTGCGACGCATTTGGTGATTATTGGGCGCAGGGTGCGCTTCTTTTGGTGTCGGTTGGCCCGACTGTCTCACGCGTTGAGATACCGGTTACAGTAACGTCACTGGTTAATGAAGACAAAAGGGGTGGGTGTTGCAGATTTCCATCGGCAGGCGACCTGCGTTAGTCAGCTGGCTATTGGCCGTGATGTGCTGTGTGATCTTTTCTAGCGTCTGGGCTGCCGATGAAGAGGATGTTGAGTTCCGAATTGATACCCGCCACATCAAGATTCACGTCAATGCCGATGGCTCATCGGTCACCGACTGGTACGAGGTCACCTCTCTTTTGACGGAGACCGGCATTGACTGGTTAGGCAAGGAAACGGTGACTTTCAGCACGAGTCGGGAGAGCCTAGACATTGTTGATGCCTTCACCGAGCACCCAGATGGTCAGCGCTTCAAGCTTGATGACAGGGCCATACGACTGGTCGAAGCCGACAATGCTGAGGACTCAGGTACTTACAGTGATTACAAGTCCTATGTGTTGATTTTCCCGAACCTGACCCCTGGCGCGCAAACCCACTACCGCTATCGGCAGGTCGAACACACGCCGCTGCACTTGGGTCATTATTTTCAGACGTTTAGGTTTCCTGTGAACGTCTTTTACGGTGACGTGTCTATCGAGCTTTCGCACGACCCTGCCATTGACTTGCAGATCGAGGTGTCCGATCACAAGCCTGCGATAACCCATGAGCGGTTAAAAGACGGCGAAGAGGGCAGCGTGCGATATCGGTTCCAATTTGCCAGCCATCAACCCATCCCGATTGATGATGCGACGGTCGCAAGATCTGATATTTCACCTTATGTGCGTGTCTCTTCGATCCCTTCTATGCTGGAAGAGGCCAAGCTTTATCAAGCGGCTGCCAACGATCAAGAAAAGCCTACCGAGCAGGTTCGCGAACTGGCTGATGAAATCACGCAGGGCATTACAGACCCCAAGGAGCAGGCTCGCGCGCTCTACAACTGGGTGGCTACCCAGATTCGGTATGTTGGCATTTATTTGGGCGATGGCGGTATCGTGCCAAATTATGTCGATGACATTCTGCGTAACCGTTACGGTGACTGCAAAGACAAAAGCACGCTGCTCGTTGCTCTTCTATCTGCCAAAGGCATTGAGGCGGAATCGGCCATGGTCAATGCGGGTGATTCGTTCACGCTACCAAAGCTTGGCGCTATATCCCCAATCAACCACGTCATCACCTATCTGCCAGCATGGGACCTGTATGTTGATTCAACCGACAGATATGCTTCATTTGGTGTGTTGTCCTACAGCACGAGCGACAAGCCCACCGTGCTGGCCAAGTCCGAACGCTACGGTCGAACACCGAAGTCAAGTGCATCAACGAACCGGATATTTAAACAGGTCAGCATGCAGATTGCTGCAGATGGCGTCATCAACGGCGCTGCCACCGTGGTGGTAACCGGATCGTCAACACCGTCATATCGCGCTTACTTGATGGACTACACAGGCCCCCAAAAAGATGAAATGCCAGTCACACAGCTGGCTGCCTTTAGCCAAGTCGGTACTGGCACTTACACATTCGAGCCAATGGGTGAGCTGAACAATCCAGTGATTTATGACACTGCTTTTACCGCTAAAGCGTTGACCCATTTCCCAGGGCCCGGTGGCGCTTGGATGCCCGTTGGACTGGCACCAGGCCGTATCAACAGTTTGCGGGCAGAACCGCCCATGGCACCACAAACCTTTCCTTATATTTGCCGCTCATACACCCACGAAGATCATTACGAACTGGCGTTTCCCGATGCGGTAACAATCAGCCACATCCCCAAGTCAGTCGACTTCTCTGAAAACGGCCATACCTACCGTGCCACCTACAGTCTCGAAGACAACGTTGTTCGACTAAGCCGCCTGCTAGAAATAGAGATGGCGAGTGACGTCTGCCAACCCGGCCAGGAACAGGCTTACAACAAATTGTTACCGGTTGTGCAGAGCGAATTGCGGGGACAAATCATTTACGGACCGAATCAGAGCATGTGAAGGATGAAAGAATGCAGGAGCTTGCCTACGACTCCTCACTTAGTATTTATTCCCAACGGCGTGGAAATATCTACTGTTCTTCTTTTTCACAGGTACTGCTCGGGGATTCTGTCGCCGTGCTCGATGAAGTCTGTGGCGAAACACGTCAACAGCGCTGCTGGATGCACAAGATGGTTGGACCTAGACAAAAAAATGGACACCGAGTTCCTTTAAAGGTTTCAATGCAACCT
>JBDNHM010000228.1:0-18425 GCA_041688825.1 Burkholderiaceae bacterium
AACCCAGCCTATATTGAACTAAGAAACTTCAAAATTAATACCCAGATTGGGGTTTACGCATCGGGTGAAGTTGTGCCAAAAGAGCATCTGCTTGACCTTACTCTTACCCTTGACGCTAAATATGTTTTGATCGCGCAAGATGGTATGCAGCACGTATTTGATTACGACCCACTCGTTACCGAAATAGAGCGTTTGGGGGCTGCCTGCCATTATGAAACCCAAGAACGATTGGTGACGTGTATTGCACAAGCATGCGCGAGTTATATTGAAATTAATTCTGTAGATATTTTGCTGCGTAAAAGCCCTTTGAGTAATGGCTCAGGCTCGTTGGGTGTGCGTATTAAGCTTGATGCGCAATCACTTCAAGCCATTCGCAATTAACCGGGCTTCGGGTAGCTGACGCAAATACAGCATCGCCGTGACGCCAATCACAGGTCCGGGTAGCAATATTAAAAAGACCCATTGCCAACTATTAAAAGATGCCGCAGCTAAAGGTAGCAACCAAATCGTGACAACCGTCAACATAAAACCGATGCCTAGCTGCATGGTTAAGGCGGTGCCAATATACATCGGGTCGCCTAGCTCAGTCACCATGGTTGAAAATTGAGCCGAATCGGCAACGACCGTAAAACCCCAAATTAAACTGACTGCAATCAGTAACCACAACGGGCCGTCAAATACAAAGCCAGCTGACACGGCACATGCCCCCGATACCCCCATCATTAAGCTGGTTGTGGCGGTTCTGCCCCAACGGTCACCCATCACCCCCCCTGCAACGCACCCCAAAGCGCCAATAGCAATCACTGCAAATGTGAGCCACGATGCAGCGCTTGGCCCCCCAATATGCTGGGCAGCAAGCGAAATATGGGCAAACGTTAAAAACCACGCCCACATCGCATAGAGTTCCCACATGTGGCCAAAGTAGCCCACACTGGCCAATACAATGCCTCGATTTTTAAAAACTTGAAAAATACGGCCTGTGCTAAACGGTGCGCGAGGAAAAGGGAAGGGCCCTTCCACAATAAAAGCCCAAACAATTAAGCCACCCAGTAACGTTGCAAAAGAGGTTGCCACGATCACCCGTTGCCATTCCAGCCCGCCAACGGCGTTCAGTAAGTGAGGTGAGGCAGACCCTAGCGTTAACGCACCAATTAAAACGCCTAAGGCAACCCCACGCCCACGCGTGAACCATGTCGCAATTAACTTCAAAGCTGACGGATAAACGAAGGCTAAACACACCCCTGTTGCAATGCGCAACATAATCACGATTAAAACGTTATCGGTAAAAAGTATGCAAGCATTGGCTAATGCTGCCCCCACCGAGCCATAAATCATGAGTTTCTTGCTAGGAATGAAATCGGCCAAACCTATGACACTCGAACCCACAGCACCCAAAACAAAACCGACCTGCACACCAATTGTGAGCCAAGCTGAGAGGGTCGGGGTTAAACCCCAAAGCTCTTTTAATTGTGGCATGACAGCTGTTGCTGAAAACCAAGTGGTCATTGAGAGCAACAGGCAAAACGCCAGCAGGCTAAGTACCCGCCACCGAGCCGCTGGTTGAGGGGTAAGGGCAGGCGTCATAGATTCAGTGCTTAAGCCGAACGTGCGCCACGGCAATTAGTATCATATGGGGCACGGTAACGGCGGCAAGCCCAATAAAAACCAACCTTAAAATCAATGAATCGGTTGGTAAATCTGACCATAAAAAATATAGCGTAGTGATCAGTATTAAAGTGAGCAACGTGTAAACCACTGCCATACGAAATAGGCGGGGACGTTCTTGAGGTTTTGCGCCCCGCAATAAACCCGCCAAATGACGCGGGCTGTGTAACAGGCAAAAGTAGAGCGCAAAGTAAATAAGTGGCGAGGCCGCGTAAGCGAGCACAAGCAGTCCTGCATACTCAAGTGCTGAACACCACTTTTGTTTAATAATCGCTACATCGATTAGAAGGACCATTGCAACAATAGTTGCCCAAGCAGGTATTGCCAATTGATGAGCCAGTGTGCCGCCGCCTTCACCAGACAATTGTGTAAAGATAAACGCAACGTTTTCTGTATGAAAGGCAATGGGCATCAAAATCAACAACGCTCCAACGCCAAGCCTTAGCAAGCGGTTGCTGTCACGTTCCCAATCACCTGAAAAATGCCAGGCGCTTATTACTAAAAAGACCAGTAAGCTTGTAACGGGTAGCCACACCCACGTTAAGACTACGAGGGCGGCTATGAATAAGTAAACAACGTTAAACAGCACCGATTGTAGGGTTGTTTGACTTAAGCCCACTGACTCAGCCACCCAAGGGTCAAGCGCCCCATGCGGCAAGCCTAAAAAAATGACCAGAACAGCCAAACCATAAATTTGTAGGGTGGGTGAAATCAAATCGGGCCAAAACATCAATAAAGCAGCCACCGCAAAAGCCACGATCGGGAAAACCAAGCGTTCAATTGTGGGTAGCGCAAGCGGTGCGGTTGCGTGCAGCGATGTTGAGGTTTTCATCATAACGTGTTGCGTTTACGCGCCAGCAGTGCTTTGATAAAAGGCATTTTAGGCATATTGGCAACGATGTGTAAACAATCAAGCAAAGAGGCTTGATCATTCATAAAGCGAATAAATCGATCGGGTGCGGTTTGACTTAACAGGTTGTCAAACAGCATGGGGGCTAGGGCGGGGTTTTTTTGAAGAACCTGTAGAAAAATTTGATCCATCTGTTGCATCAACACACCTGAGACGGTTTGGGGTAAAAGCGTGCTGTTGTCTGCATACTGTTTGGCGCAGCGCTCGGCCCAGCGTTGAATACGTAAAAAACCATACCCCGAAGAAGGGCGCAGCGCACCACCTGCCATGCCTGCCCGCATGGGTTGAGGTGAACTTGTAGGCGTTTCATGCGGCAAACCCATGGGCAGGTTGCCATATTCAGTACGAACGATTTGCGCTTGAGCCCAACCGCGTTCGTGCAACAATTTATCAAGTTCAATTTGTAGGTCTGCTTGGGTCGGGCGAGTGCGCGCAAAAACGGTTACTTCAACTAGAAGATGCCGCGCACTTAATGGCAACAGATAAGTGAAACAAAACTCACCGTTTAGCAGGCGCATATCGGTCATCAGTTCGACTTGTGTTGCGTCAATATCAGCAGGTTGACCTAATAAAATCTCAACACCCAGAAAACTTTGTATGAGGGTTGATTGATGAATCAAACTTGGGGGTGGGGGGCGAGTATCGACAACCTGTTGAGCAATGTAGGTGGCTGAGTCGGTCGTAACCCGCCAACCCCCGTTGTGCACGTCAACCGTTTTAACCGCTTGCCCCAGCGTTAAATTTATAGTCGAACAGTTTTGAATGATCGCCTGACTTTTTTGGTAAAAATCACCCGAACGTATATATTGGTACCGATAATCATTGTGGCTTTTAAACTGCTTAAGCTGGTTGTGTTGGCCAAACGACCATTGCGACCATGCAAAACTTACCCAATCTGAAAACGTATGTTCAGCCGGTGACCAAAAGCACCAGCTTCTATCGTCTTGGTAAGCCGTGCGGGGTTCGATAATGACAACTGATTGTTTAACATCATGCTTTGCAAGCTCTCGTGCCAGTGACAAACCAGCACAGCCGCCACCCAAAATCGCTAGGTCAACATTTTTTGTTGGAATCATGCATTTGTCGTTTTTTGAGCACCAAAGCAGTTTTGTAAATCTTGATGCAGCGTGGGGTCATGCTCTTTAGACGCACCCTGCGTTAAAAAACGCCAAGCATGATGACTCAGGGCTTTGCCTGCACAATAGACTTTGCGCGAGTGGGGCACAATTGCGCGACGGTTCCAAGAGCAGTAACCGGCTTCAGCCACTACTTCACCAATTTCACGATACACCCTAGCAGCGACAACAATACCGTAGCGCGCTGCAGGCGGCAGGTAGCCTACGCCAGCAAGACCACTTTGATAATAGACGTCAGCGAGTTTCAAAATACGTTGCGTGGCTTGTCGTAGCGTTTTTTGTTGATCTGGGTTGGGGTTGACTATATCAGCCGCAGACAGACCGTCAAGCCAAGTAGCCGGTAGGTAAACCCGCCCTTTAGCGGCATCTTCACCGACATCACGCGCAATGTTTGTTAATTGCATGGCAATGCCTAAATCAATAGCAAAGGGCCATGCATGGGTATTGCGAACATCTAAAATAAAGCACATCATTAAACCAACAGTGCCAGCGACTTGGTAGGCATAGTTCAGTAGCTCAGCTTCATCTTTAATGATGCGTGTCGACAAGTCTGAATGAACACCACTGATAAGAGAGTCTACTGGTGCAAAAGGCATCGAAAGTTCTTGCATCAGTGTGATCATATTCATCACACATGGCTCTGAAGAACGACCGCTTTTAAGTGAATGTTTAAGTTGCTCGATTTCACGTGCAGCGTTGTGTTGATCAGAGCTTTCATCAACCAAGTCATCTACATAACGACAAAAGGCATATAAACGGGCGGCACGCACACGATAAGTTGAACCCAGCAACTGGCTAGCGAAATAAAAGCTACGCCCATTTGACTTGAGTACCTCAATGGCTTGGTCGTTTGTGAGTGCCATCATTGGTCAACTCAAGCCGCTTCGGGCAGTAAGCGGTCAACCACTTTAGCTGATGATAAAACCCCAGGTAAACCCGCGCCAGGGTGCGTACCGGCACCCACTAAAAATAGGTTGGCTGGGCCTTCGCCGCGATTATGAAACCGAAACCATGCTGACTGGCTAAACAGCGGAGACACTGAAAAGCCCGCGCCATCTGGTGACAAGTAACGGTCTTCAAAATCAACCGGTGTCATAAAAAACTGACTGACTATTGTTTGGCGTAAGCCTGGTAACGTGGTTTTATCGAGTGCATCGATGACGCGCTCGGCTAACTCTGGGCCAGATTTGTTCCAGTCAACATTGCCTTGCAAATTAGGTACCGGCACAAGCGCATAAAAACTGTCGCAGTTTGGCGGTGCAAAGCTAGCGTCGGTTGCTGTGGGGCGATGTAAATAAATTGAAAAATCGTCAGCCAATATTTTACGATTAAAAATATCGTTTAAAAGTTCTCTATAACGAGGGCCCATCCAAATGGTGTGGTGGGCCACATCAGGGTATTGACGGGTAGTGCCGAAAAACAGCACAAAAAGCCCCATTGATTTTTTCCAACGATTGGCTTTAATACGAGCCGACCACTTGACGCCCTCTTTAGGCAGCAGCTTGTTGTAAAGATGAACAGGGTCAACGTTTGAAATGACCCAATCAGCTGGCAGTATCTCTTTGTGACCGTTAGCTGTTTCAGTGTTGACGTTTTGAATACGGCCCGATTGATTTGACAGTGACGTAACGGTTGTATTGAGCCTAATTTCAATGCCCTGTTCAACCATTAATTTTTCAAAGGCATCAACCAACGCACCGGTTCCACCCATTGCAAAATGAACACCATGGGCTTGTTCTAAAAAGTGAATCAGGCCATAAATGCTTGTTGTGTCAAAGGGGTTACCGCCAACCAATAATGGCTGTATGGAAAAAGCTTGGCGTAAATGATCACTTTTAAGAAAGCGACACACCATTTGCCAAACAGTTTGCCAAGCCCGTAACTTGGCTAAGTGCGGTATTTGAGCAAACATAAAAGCCATGCTCTCAAACGAACGGTCTGACAGTTTTGTAAACCCAACATCATACATTTTGCGCGAATGGGCCAATAAACGATGGTAGCCCTCAACATCGTCTGGGTTAATGCGCCGAATTTCAGCTAAAGTATCTTCTAGTGTGCCACCATAATCAAAGTGGTTGCCATCAGCAAATTCAAAGCGATACCAAGGTTTAAGGGGTACTAACTTAACGTAGTCTTTAAGTGACTTGTCAAAAAGCCCGAACAATTCTTCAAATAAAAAAGGGGCTGTCAAAACTGTAGGGCCTGCGTCATGTTTAAAACCATCACGCTCAAAAACTTGTGCACGGCCACCCAGTCGTGGGCAGCGATCAACTAGGGTAACAGTGTGGCCTTTGGCGCGCGCACGAAGCGCTGCAGCCATACCCCCAAAACCACCCCCTATAACAACGACATGACTCATATGATTTCGCAACTTAAAAGCGGTTCAGTACCAATCGTTTCGGCTAACGCCTCGCAGAGTGGAATAAATACCGCACCACTATTCGCGGGTAGTTGACAGGCATAGCTAACGGCTAAATTCAAATGTTCTTGAGCTAATCGACTGGCTTGGGCCAAAGCGAGTTGGCGATTAAGGCCTGTACTTTGTAAAATACCAATAATATTGGTGTGATGATGCGATAAATCGGCTTGAAGGTCACTGATATCGTCGGCAATTTGGTAGGCAACAGCGAAAGACTCACCCGCTGCTTTTGCAATGGGTAACGACGCGTCTTGATTTGCGCTGATCATAACCAGTTCAAACGGCAACGCCAGCAAGCTTCCAGATTTGCCGATAGCAACGTCTAGATAGGTTTGAACGTCAATGTGTTGCGTTGTTAAAGATAGATCCATTGTTTGTCCGGAAATCAAATCACTGGTTCTTTGGTGCAAATGGGCAACTAATTGTTGTGCATAGACTGGTACGGAAGAAACGGCACGGTATGCAGATGACAGCATTAAAGTACCCGCGCACAGGGCCGAATTGACATCAAATTTAAACCAAGCAGCCTCGCGACCACGGCGCATTTTGTCACCGTCTTGTATATCATCATGTAGTAAAGAAGCGTTGTGAATCAGTTCACAACAAGCAGAAAGAGCCACATTAACATTTTGATCTACATTAAGCGCAATACCCGCACTGAGTGCGAGCCGGGCTCTTAATCGGGCGCCACCACTTTCAAGGTGATAGTGCATCAATTCGGTCAATTTTTCAGCTTTGGTTTCACCAATGGCTTTAAACATAAAAAGCTCAGTGGCTTGCAGAAGCGATTCAAGATTTGAGCTCGAATCTGTGTTTCGTGTTGTCATATGCACGTAACTCAAAAAAAACCCCCAGTCATACGTGCTGACTGGGGGTTTGGTAGCGCCAGAGTCAGACTATTTGCGTGTAAGCAAAATTAAGCTGCTGCGTTTGACTTGCGAACTGCAATCATGAAAATCATGACGCCGAACACGGCCTTGGCAATAACGTCAGCAATGGTGTAACCCACTTCGATTACTGTCATAGCTGAACCGCCACTTAAAGTCATCACAAACGGTGCAAAATATACCACTGGGTAGAAGCACCATGACAAGATGACGACCCAACGTGCTGCACTGATCAAACCACGTACGTCTGCGGCTTGCTTGGAGATTGAATCTGAAAGACCAGAAAACAACGTAATGACAATGTACAAGAAAGGAATCATTGACAACGCGCCCCAAATGAAACGGGTGCTATCAATGCCGCCAGACACTTCGCCGGGGTAACCAAGAATAATCATCAATGCGGCCGCAGAACCAAGCTTTACACTCTTGCTGACTGTTTCTGCTTTGCTTAAACCCATAACCAAAATCAGCTCGATGAGCAACAATGGTACGGTTAATAACCAGTCAACATAACGGTAAGCAACGTTAAAAGGCACGCCTGTTGCAGTGACGACACCATTAACGGCGGTGTAGGCTTCGCCCCAGCTTGCGAAAATACGCAAGTAGTGATAACCAGCGATAAAAGTAACAAGACCGGTAATAATTAAAGCTGTTTTGTATTGTTTAGAGACTTGTGGAAGGCTTAACCAGAAAAATATGGTTGATGCCAAGAAAGCAGCTGTGCCGAAAGAGAAGGCGTTATAAATCAGCTCGTATTGACCGAATGATAGTTGCATGTGGATAATCTCCGTGAATTAATTCTAAAGAATTTTTTTTCCGAAGCCCAATAAAAAGTTAGCATTAAATGAAACTTTTTTGTGGCGGGACACTTCTTCTGGATGGTAATACCAGATTAATTAAAGTTTATGCTTCAAATCTCTTTTTGTACAAGCGTTTTTGTGAACTACGCTTTTAAAAACAATAAAGTGTTGCTACTAAACACGATTCAAGATAGTTTTGTAGAAAACAATTCATGTTTGCCCCTTTTAAAGTTAAGGGTTTTTTTGTTGGTCGGCAACCCCTACATCAGGGTTATTACCTATAGGCGCTAAGCCCGCTGCAACCATTTTTGTGCCATTCCAAACCTGACCACACCAACATTCACCCGTAGCATTAATAATGCAAACACCCGAACCACAGCAACGTTCATCTTGTTCGTTCATAATATTTTCCTTAAATTATGCCAAATATTCATACTTTTAAAAATCGTCTTCAGGGCGTAAAAAACTGCTTACTATATAAGTGGGAACAATAACGATTCACTTTTGTCACAAGCGCCATGCAAAACATATTATCTGATTCTAATCAAACAAATTCAATATCAAATTTACTACCTAAACAAGGTTGCATCAACTATTACCCTGAATTGGTATCACCTATTCAGTGCTTCTCTTTGTATGACCAACTTAAACAAAGCATTGATTGGCAAGCAGATCAAATTTTTATGTTTGGTAAAAAAATAGTAACAAAAAGAAAAGTTGCTTGGGTTGCAGACCCAACTTGTTCTTACACCTATTCAGGTGTGCAAAAACACCCCGACCCCTGGACACCTGAGTTGTTATTAATTAAATATCAAGTAGAAAAGGTTGCAGGTTGTACTTTTAACGCCTGTCTGCTCAATCTTTACCACAACGGCAGTGAAAGCATGGGGTGGCATAGCGATGATGAAAGAGAACTAAATGCCAACGCGGCCATTGCTTCAGTAAGTTTGGGGGGCACCAGAAAGTTTGCGTTTAAGCACAAATTAGATAAAACTACCCATTCTCTTTTTTTAGAAAATGGTAGCGCTTTGATTATGCACCCACCAACTCAACAGTTTTGGCAGCACAGCTTGTTAAAAACTAAACAGCCTGTAGCAGCACGTATTAACCTTACTTTTAGAGCGATTCAGCCTTCACAAACATAAGGCATTACAGGTTGAGGCGATTCAGACCTTTCCAAAAACAAGGCATTACAGTCTTTTACTTTAAAATAAGCGATTGACTTACAATTGAAATTAAGCTTCGTATTGCGCTTCTTCAATCAGCTTAAAGCTTAAAAATATGTTGGTCTCAATTCATTATGTTGGTTCTACTTGTTTTTTTTGTATCTTTTTTGCTGTATCTATCAAACTGGGTTGTCGCTCAATATGGCAGTGAAGTTGCGTTTGGCCAGTTACTTTTTCATGTGCAAATTGGGCTAGTAGCGAACGAGGGGGCAGATGAAACAATTATTTATTCGTTTCTGCAGTACGTTGCCTTGTATACAGTCCTCACCACGACTGCCTTTGGTGTCGTTTCTTATTTTTTACGCAAGCAGAGCAAAAAAGTAAGAATAGCTTGGTTTGTAGTCATTATTTTGACTTTGTCAGGTAGCCTTTTTAAAGCATACGTTAATTTTAATTTGAACGATTACATCAAAATAATGTTGGGCGCTGAAACGTTCTCAGTTTTGTACCGCAACCCTAAAGATATTGAATTTGTTTTGCCCGCTAAGCCGCGAAATTTAATTTTGTTGTATGTAGAATCTTTAGAAAACAATTTTAAAAATATTGACGGCAAAAATCTTATTGAACCCATTGACAAGTTACCTGGCATGCATGTGCCCAACTTTAAACAAGCGCCCGGTACAAACTGGAGCATTGCGGGTATGGTGGCGTCACAATGCGCCATACCTTTAAAAGGTTTCGACCCAACTGACTGGAATATTTTTGAGCAAGATATTTTTTTACCTGGTGCAATATGCTTGAGTGATATATTGCATAAATTTGGTTACCAACAGATTTTTTTAACAGGGCCTGATATTGAGTTTGCTGGGGTAGATAAGTTTTATAAAACTCATCAGTTTGATCAAATACTTGGCCGTGATGAAGTAAAAAAATGGGTCACAAAAAAAAATCTTTTTACAGGCTGGGGTTTAGGCCTGCACGACGACAGCATGCTTGACTTGGCCTATGACATTGCGGTTAAGTCAGTACAGTCTTCACAGCCTTTTAATTTAACAATTATTACGACAGACAATCATTCGCCCCATGGTATGTCGTCACCAAGGTGTAGTGCTCTTGAAAGGCGAACCAGTTTTGTCGGCGCCGTTCAGTGTTCTTCAAGGTCAGTTAATCGATTTGTTGAAAGGGTACTAAAAAATAAAAAATTCGAAAACACAGATATTGTCATTATGGGTGACCATTTATTTATGGCAATACCCGAGCAAAAATCTAAATTTTTGAATTATGACGAACGCACTGTTTACTTTAAGTATATAAATAGCCTCAAAATAGCGACAGCTAGAAGCGACATGACTCATTTTGATGTGGCCCCCACGATTCTTGACTCGCTGGGGTTGCTTACAGACAACACACAAAAATTTGGTTTGGGTTATTCAGTGTTTGCGCCTATTGATGATTACATTAAAACTCAAACTAAAAATTTATCTCTTGAAATTATTAGCCCCTCAATAACTTATGACAAGTTATGGCAAAAAGAGTCAAAGTAAAATAGCAACCACATAAATGAGTAGTGTGGCGTTCATTAGCATCACTGCAGCACTGGCTACATCTTTTGCCGCTTTAATGCTGGGGTCAATTTCTGTTGTGATGCGGTTGCAGACTATTTCTATCGCCGTGTTCAGGCCCTCAACGATTAAAACAAGCAGCATTAGAATGAAAGCAATGAGTCTTTGTGATGAACTGATATTTACAAACCACAATAGCAAAAATAGTGGCATAAAAATATAGCATTCAACCCTAAATGAATGCTCTTGCCAAAGTACCTTGAGGCCTTCAATTGAATTAATTAGGTTTGACCTTAATTTGTTGATGTGATTCATAATTCCAACTTAAATTAAACTTTTTACGCTAAAAGTTACGTAGTATTACGCACGAGCCCTTGCCTTACGTTTAATATCTTACCTGTGTCGTTTTTTTAATTGCTTAAAATTAATGAGGTTTTGAGATGTCATTACAGAAAATTGATCACCAAGTAGGCGCAGGTGCCGAGGCAGTCGCAGGTCAAATGGTTGCGGTTCACTATACAGGTTGGTTGCTTGACCCAGCCGCACCCGAGCAAAAAGGCGCTAAATTTGACAGCTCACTTGATCGTGGCGAATTGTTCAGCTTCCCCCTTGGGGAAGGTCGCGTTATACAAGGGTGGGACCATGGCGTAGTCGGTATGAAAGTGGGTGGTAAACGCACGCTGATTATTCCATCAAGCATGGGTTATGGCGAATATGGTGCAGGTGGCGTGATTCCGCCCAATGCAGATCTTATATTTGAAGTTGAGCTTCATCAAGTTGATTAATGTTAACGAGTCAGCGGTAGTCATTAAACGCAAGTTGATTAATGTTAATTCGTTAGCGGAAGTCATTAAATACAACTTAACTTACTAAACATGTCAAATTTATTTTTTTCTAAAAGGGCGGCTCAGTGAGCCGCTTTTCTTTCGCCGCCTTTACACGCAAAAAAATTATGCCTAATTTTGACCCTAAGGTTGTGGGCGATGGGCAGCTTGTTCGGTCAATTTCTTTATTTAACTTGATCATGATGGGTGTGGGTTGCACCTTGGGTACAGGTATTTTTTTTGCTTTAACTGAAACGGTACCGATTGCGGGGCCAGCAATCATCATTTCATTCATTTTTGCTGGTATCACGGCAGGTCTGACAGCGTTATGCTACGCAGAAGTGTCGGCTCGTATACCCGTTGCAGGCTCTGCATATACTTTTGCTTATATGACCATGGGCGAGGCGGCTGCGGTATTTGTAGGGTCATGTTTAATTTTAGAGTGGGGCATTGCCGCTGCGGCTGTTTCAGTTGGCTGGAGCAGTTATTTAAATGAACTCATTCGCATTGTCTTTGGGGTTGAAATACCTGCCGCCTTAAAAACGGCTCCATTTTTAGCTAATGGCAAAGACTTAACATTAGGGGGCGAGGGCTATATAAACTTGCCAGCTGTCATTTTGGTGTGGGTTTGCGCATTGCTATTGTTGCGTGGTTCTAAAGAGTCGACAACGATTAATACAATCTTAACGCTCACTAAAGTGACGATTTTGGTCTTATTTATCTTTATGACCATACAAGCGTTTAACATTGAAAATTTTCACCCATTTATGCCAAATGGCATACAAGGTGTGGGTGCCAGCGCAGCCATCGTGTTCTTTAGCTATATTGGTTTAGACGCCATCGTGGGCGCTAGCGAAGAGGTTAAAAACCCCTCTCGAAATATTCCGTTGGCTGTTGTGATTGCTTTGTTTATTGTGACTAGCGTATATATTCTGGTTGCTGTCAGCAGCTTAGGCGCACAAGCTGCGCCTGATTTCGCCGGGCAAGAGGCAGGCTTAGCCGTTATTTTAGAACGTGTGACAGGGGGTAGTTGGTCAGCGGCATTGATGTCAGTGGGTGCCGTTATTTCAGTTTTTAGTGTGACTTTGGTTGCTATATTTGGTCAAACCCGCGTTTGCTTTGCCATGTCTCGAGACGGTTTGTTACCCAAGCTGTTTAGTCGTATTCACACTGATTCAGGTGTTCCACGGGCCGGTACACTTACCTCAGCGTTGTTAATTACCCCATTAGCTGGGTTTTTACCGAGCCATCTCTTATGGGGAATGGTCAGCATGGGCACTTTAGTGGCCTTTTCTGCTGTAGCCGTCAGTTTAATGATTTTGCGGCAAAAACACCCTCAGCCAATAAAAGGGTTTCAGTTGCCTTTTTACCCCATCACACCAATTTTGAGTATTTTGGCTTGTGGTTATTTGATTATTAGCCTCACTCAAACGGTTTATATTACTTTTGGTATTTGGGTGTCGATTGCTACGCTATTATATTTAACGCAGGGTATTCGGCATTCAAAGCTGGCTGAGTTGAAACGTTAAGTCTGCAAGCTTACCGAGATGCCGCTTGCATAAAGACCAACTAGGGGAATAACATAGCCACCGCAGGTAGATAATACACACCAAAACGGTGCAAATAATAATGACCTAGTCGAGTTCTTTCGCGTGACGACTTGGCCCAGTGCTTAGAGACTTGGAATGAACTCAAAACGTAAGATTTCTATTGTTGTACCCGTTTATAACGGGGCGGCAACAATTGGTCGCTTGGTCAATGAAATTGAGCGTGAATTAGCAGCAACAAATGACTTAGAAATGATTCTAGTCAACGATGGCAGCACCCGCGACAACTCTGACGAGGTCTGTACCCAACTTGCTGCCGAAAAAGATTGGGTCGTGTACATCGACTTATTTAGAAATTTTGGTGAACACAATGCAGTGATGGCGGGCTTGAACCATAGCACCGGCGACTATGTCGTCATTATGGACGACGATCTACAGAACCCTCCTTCAGAAGTTATCAAATTAATTGACGAGCTAGATAAAGGTTACGACGTTGTTTTTTCTAGGTATGCCTCTAAAAAGCATGCTTTTTATCGTAATTTGGGTAGCTCTTTTAATAACTTCGTTTCAAGCCTTGTTCTCAAAAAACCTCGAAATTTATATTTGTCATCATTTAAAGTCATGAGCCGACCACTGGTTGAACAAATTATTCAATACGATGGCCCCTTTCCGTATGTTGATGGTTTAATTTTGCGCACCACGCAACGATACTCAACGGTTGAAGCCGTGCACTTAGCTCGAGAAGTGGGCCGTTCAGGCTATACCCTGGGCAAGCTTATAAGTTTGTGGCTAAACATGCTAACGAATTTTTCAATTTTACCGTTACGCGTTGCAACAGTTGTCGGGTTCTTTTTGGCGCTTGTTAGTGCGGTGGCGGCGGTTGCTGTAATTGTTGAACGGTTCACTAACCCTGATTTACCAACAGGCTGGGCTTCAGTGATTGCAGTGGTGTTATTTTTAGCAAGTGTGCAATTGGTTGCAATGGGTTTGATGGGCGAGTACTTAGGCCGCGTTTTGCTAAAACTAAATAAACTGCCCCAGTTTTCTGTGCGTAAAATTATTCGCAAAGAATTAGAGGATAAAAATTGAATACCTATGCAACGTTCTACCAAGGCAAACGTGTGCTGGTAACGGGGGGCTTAGGTTTTATAGGCAGTACGCTAGCTATGGCGCTAGATCAAGCGGGTGCACAAGTCACTATTCTTGATTCAATGGTTGAGCACCATGGTGGTAATTGGCAAAACATTAAAACCATACGCGATCAAGTTGAGGTCAACACACACGATATGCGGCAGTTTAATGATGTGTGTGAGGCGGTTAAAAATAAAGATTATATTTTTCATCTGGCTGGGCAGGTAAGTCACGGTGACAGCATGCGCGAACCGTTGACCGACCTTCAAGTCAATTGTGTGTCGAGCATGAATTTAGTTGAGGCGTGTCGGCAATTTAACCCCAATGCCATCACTGTTTACACATCAACAAGGCAGGTTTACGGGGTGCCTCAAAGCTTGCCTGTGCGCGAAGACCACCCCGTTTTACCGGTCGACGTTAATGGCATTAATAAGCTGGCTGCTGAGTACTATCATTTGTTGTACCACCGTGTTTACGATGTGCGTTCAACGGTATTGCGTTTGACCAATACATATGGCCCCCGTTTACAAATACAAAATGACCGACAAGGTTTTATCAGTGTTTTTGTTCGTAAATGCTTAAATAAAGAACCCATAAAAATATTTGGTGATGGTACCCAGTTACGCGACTTTAATTACGTTGATGATGTTGTCGACGCATTATTATTATCTTTAGCAACACCGTCATGCTTGGGTAAAGTATTTAACTTGGGTTCAAAGCAGCATCAAAGCGTGCTTGATTTAGTAGGCATTTTGCAAAAAATTACCGACGTTCAATACGAGATTGTGCCTTTTCCACAAGATAAAAAACTCATTGATATTGGTGATTATTATGGCGACTTTAGTTTGTTTGTTGAACATACCGGTTGGCAACCTAAAGTTGATTTGGCCGACGGCCTAAAGCACACACTTGAATATTTTAATCAATATCGAAGTGATTATTTGTCTTGAATGAACGCAATAACATTTCTTATAAATATAATTCAGTGACGGTGCTTAAGGCTGCTGAACGGTTGTGTGAAATCAAATCAACTTTATCGAAAGCCATCACTTATTTACAGTTTGCAGGCTATGCATGAAGAGGTTGTTAAAAAAACTGATTGACTCGCGTTTTTTGGTCTTTCTGGTGGTGGGTGGGTTTAATACGCTTTTTGGTTATGCGTTATTTGCTTTATTTTTTAAAATTGGCCAAATGCATTACACCTTAGCGTTGTTGTTGGCCTATGCAGTTGGGGTATTTTTAAGTTATGCCACCCACAAGCGATTTACGTTTCAACAAGCCAAGGCACCCAATAAAAGTTTGCCAAAATACATCAGCTCTTATGCTGTTATTTTCATTTTGAACTCGCTATTTTTAAGCTTACTTGTTGAAATAATCATGCTAGACCCTTTGCTCGGGCAAATGATTGCAATTGTTGTTATTACAATCTTGACGTTTATCATTCAAAAATATTGGGTTTTTGCGGTGCCACATGATCGGTAACAGCAAAGAATACGACACCATGGCTGCCGTTGAGTCGCAACATTGGTGGTATGCAAACTTACATCGGCAAGTGATTCAGGCTGTACAAAAACATCATAATGAGCAACAGCGCTTGAATCAGTCACTTCAAGCGAGTGCAACTCAACAAGGCAGCTCACTAAAACCAGTCAACTCAATAAATTCAGTAACTTCAACACAGCCAGTCAACTCAATAAGTTCAGTAACATCAACACAGCCAGTCAACTCACTAAATCATACTGTTGAAGATCGAGCTAATCAGTTTAGGATTCTTGACGCAGGGTGTGGTACAGGTGGTTTGCTGATGGCGCTTAAGCAAGCGGGCTTTGATTACGCCCATGGGTTTGATTTGTCGACAGATGCGGTGGCACACGCGCAAGCTCGCGGGTTAAACGCTACGCTAGGCGATTTAAATCACATCGCGCAATGGGCACCACCACAGTCTTTTGATGTGATCGTAAATAACGATACGCTCTATCATTTATCAGTTGAGCAGCGCAATATTTTTTTTAAAGCATGTTTAAGTTTGCTCAAACCAAACGGCATCATGATTTTGAATGTGCCTGCATTAAATGCTTTTAAGGGCAATCATGACAGAGCAGTCGGTATTACTGAGCGGTTTTCTAAATCAACGCTTGTACCGTTTATTCTAAGCACAGGGTTTGAAGTGAAGCAGGCATGCTACTGGCCCTTTGTGTTGTCACCCATTATTTGGTTAACACGCGCGTTACAAAAGCGGGTAAGACAAGGTGACGCGTCAACTGCCGTGTATCAATCTGACTTGGCATTACCCAACCCTTTGGTGAATAAGTTGCTGGCTTTAGTTTGTGCAGTTGAGCAGAAGGTACCGATTAAAACGCCGTGGGGTAGTTCTTTGTTTTTTATCTTGCAAAAACCACATCATTTTTGACTGGGCTGGGTATTGACTAGATTTCTAAGGTCTGACCCACTGACACAACAAAATTGGCCCTGCTGTTTTGCAAAGGGCTTGGTTTCAGCAGGTAAGTCTTTGCATTGTGCAACTAACCCACCGGCTTCTCTTTGCCTCATGGTTTGCGCAAAGCTTGACTCGGCACCCCACCAACCCGAGCTATAAGCTAAAAATATGGGTTTGCGGTTTTGGTAAAAAGCGGCATAGCTTGAAAAGCCGAGCACTAAGTTTGGTGTGTCTGACTCAATGCTGCACTGAGATTTTGCAAAGCGCTGCAAATCGTTAACATTAAATAAACCACCTTGAGCTTGCGTTTTCTGCCATGTTTGGGCGGGTTTGAAAAAGAGTTCATAGCGTATGTAGCTGCTACATAACGAAGCAACCAATAATATGGGTAAGACCCATCGTATTAAACGATTGCTCCAGACTTGCTCTGACCCTTTAAAGGTATAAATCGCCACCAGAAGTAATAGCGGCCAAATAAGGGCAGACTCATAAAAATTCTTAGCAGTTTGAAAACTGATTACAACCAAAAGTGACAGTAACAAAAACAGCGCTATAGGCCAGTAACGCACACCCCGAACGGTTGAATGTACTCGATGTAAAAGATTTAATAAGATGACCAACACTATTAATATGATGGGCAACCAAATCAAAATTTCTGTAACCCAAGCCCCTGATAAGTGACTAAACAAGTCTTCACTAGGTGGCAACCAGTCGTTAGCATATGACTCGTCAAACGCCATCTGTGAAATATATCGTGTTGAATTATCAAGGTTTTCAAATACCCCATCGATAAACTCGAGTGGGTCTTTCCAGAGTTGTTTTGGCCGCAGGGTAAGCCTTTGAAGCATCTCAGTCAAACCAGGAAACTCTTCACAGGCTGTACGTAAAAACCAAATGCGTTTTGTTGCAATCGCTGTCCAGGCCATAACCCCAAGCAGCGGAATGCTTGCAGGCCACCATTTCACACAGCGCCACCAGGCTAATAGCACCAAGGGAAAGAAAAACAACCCTTTGGGGTGCGTAGCAGCCATCAGGCAAGCCAGTAATGCAAAGAGCACAGTAACTAAGGCCTTGCTAAGGTAACTTTTAAGTGGTCGATGATCAAACCAAAGTGTGACGAGCAACATCACTGTGAGCCAAATTAACAAAGGCTGCTCAGGCCGGTTGAACACCATAATAAATGGCGTTACACCAAACGAAAAAAATACAGCAATAAAAAGCGCGCAAGTCACCCATGATAGTTTTGAGGTGGTGCGTAAAATAACAACCCAGCTAGCCATGAGCGCAACAAACCCAAACCAGCCCATTGTTCTAAGGAATGAAGGGTTACTTGCATCACCATAAATAATGCTGTCAAGCCATTGAGTGGGGTACCAGGTCAGTGGCATATCAAGCCAATAACCTCTGTTGCACTGCGCAAAGAGGTAGACTAGTTTGCCTTGATCAATAAATAGACGATTGCTGAAAAGCTTCCACGCAATCTCATCTTCATAAACAGGAACGTAGAACGCCATCCAAAGTGTGAGTGCAAAGCTCGCCGTAAAAAGCGTAGCAATGGCAACAAACAAACTTTGTTTGGTCAACAAACCTGTATATTTCATGAAAGGCTAATCGTATTTTTTTAGACAGGTTTTAGATAACGATTAACAAGATAAATTAACCGTTGACTTGTATCTTTAAAATATTATTTTTTAAAAACAAGCCATTCTAGCGCCAGACATAACTCAAAGTTGATATTGTGTTTGATTTAAGCTAGATTCATTGAGTAATTTATTAAAATACAAGAAACTTTTAGTTTTATGTCTTGCTTAACGGTTCAACTTGAAGATCAACATGAAGTTCAGTTTGAAGTTCAACTTAAAGGTTATGTCGAGGTTTAGTTACCCAGAGTGGCTAAATGAGAACCAAGATTTAAACATTAGAACCAAGATTTAAACATTA
>JBDNHM010000229.1:0-13125 GCA_041688825.1 Burkholderiaceae bacterium
ATTCCTGCAATCACTTGGCTTTGACCTCTGCAATCACTTAGCTTGGTGATGAACATCAATTAGTATTGATTCAATACAATTAATCAGACGCTTACATTGGTCAAAAGTTCCGACAGTTATGCGAACAAATTCGCTTATTCTGGGTAAGTTGAAATGCCGAATCAAAATTTTATGCTCTCTGAGCTTTTGGGTGAGCTCTAAACCACTGATATGTTGATGTTTTGCAAACACAAAATTGGTTTTTGATGGAAGCACTTCAAAGCCTAAATTCATTAAGTTCTGCGTTAACTGTTCACGTGCTGAAATAACTTGCTGCGTGGCCCATTCAAAATAGGCTTGATCTTCGATCGCTGCCACGGCACCCACTTGTGCAAGGTGATCTAGCGGATAAGAATTAAAACTGTCTTTTACGCGGTTTAGCGCATCAATCAGGCTTTGTTGACCCAGCGCGTAACCGACACGCATACCCGCCAACGATTTCGATTTTGAGAGCGTATGAACCACCAATAAGTTTGGGAAGTCAACCACTAAAGACGCGGCTGATTCGCAACCAAAGTCAACATAGGCTTCGTCGACTAAAACCACACAATGGGGGTTGGCTTGAACAATACTTTTTACTTGATCGAGGGTTAAGGCTTGACCTGTTGGTGCATTAGGGTTGGGGAAAATAATACCTGTTGCGCCAACTGTGGCTTCGCCCATGTAATCTGAAGGGTTGATGTGAAGCTGTTCATCTAGAGGAACACGTTTCGCAACAACGCCGTATAAACCACAATAAACGGGGTAAAAACTGTAAGAAATATCGGGAAATAGTAAAGGGCCAGAACGTCTAAAAAATGCAAAAAAAGCGTGTGCCAGCACCTCGTCTGAGCCGTTTCCAACAAAAACCTGATCGGGCAGTAAACCGTATTGTTTAGCGATGGCCTGGCGCAATTTCGTAGAGGTTGAGTCAGGGTACAACCTTAAGTTATCGCCAATAGCCTCGCGCATAACGGCTTGAACTTTAGGCGATGGGCCGTAGGGATGCTCGTTAGCATTAAGCTTTAACAACCCTTCAACCTTGGGCTGTTCGCCAGGGGTGTAGGGCTTTAAATCAGCAATGCCCGGGCTCCAGAGGCTATTCATAGATAGTTAATCAACGTAGGGGTTAAAGGAAGACTTAAATTCGATGCGTAAAGGGGTACCAGCCAGCTCAAACGCATCACGAAAACGTGTTTCTAAGAAGCGGCGATAACTATCTGAAATATTATCGAGCGCATTGCCATGAACAATAACCAAGGGTGGGTTTTGACCACCCTGATGAGCGTAACGCATTTTCGGTCTAAAAATACCCTTGCGTGGGGGGGGCTGTTGCTCAACAGCTTCTTGCAGAATACGCGTCAGCTTAGGCGTTGATAAGTTAGCAAATGCTGCAGCATGCGCAGAGTTTACCGATTTAATCACTAAGTTAATACCCTGCCCTCGTATTGCAGAAATATAATGGACCTTGGCAAACGATAAGAAACGCAGCTTACGATCAAAATCACGCTGAATACGCTCACGCTGCTCTGGGGTAGTGCCGTCCCACTTGTTAATCGCAACAACTAAGGCGCGCCCTGTCTCAAGTACGAACCCTGCAATATGTGCATCTTGATCTGAAATTTCTTGCTGTGCATCAAGCATTAATAAAACAACGTTACACGCCTCAATTGCTTGTAAGGTTTTAATCACAGAAAACTTTTCAACCGCTTCAAAAACTTTACCGCGTTTACGTAACCCAGCTGTATCAATTAACGTATAGAGCTTACCTTCGCGTTCAAATTCAATTTCAATCGCATCACGTGTAGTGCCGGGCATGTCGTAGGCAATAACACGGTTTTCACCAACCAACGTGTTGATTAGGGTCGATTTACCCACATTAGGGCGACCCACAATTGCTAATTTAATACGATGCGTAGGTTCATCTTCGGGGGCATTAGATGGCGAATCTTCAGATAAATTAGCTTCATTTGAAAAATCATAATCAGCATCAGGATCAGGTTCAGGCACAGGTTCCGGTGCAAAAGACACCAACGCATCTTCAATCAATTGGACAACGCCGTCGCCATGCGCAGCCGAAATAGCGTGTGGAGTACCTAAGCCAAGTTCGTGAAACTCTGAAATAGCAGGGCCGTGGCGCATGCCCTCAGCTTTGTTGACACACAAAACAACTTTTTGACCTGATTTACGAAGCAAACGTGCAATATCGTGATCGTGGGCATTAATGCCTGACCGTGCGTCGACTAGAAAAATAACAATATCTGATTCAGCAATAGCCTGCTCGGTTTGCTTAGCCATGTGCGGCAAGATACCGGTCTTAGTAACAGGCTCAAAACCCCCAGTATCGACAACTAAAAAAGGGACATCGCCCAGTCGACCTTCACCATAATGACGATCACGCGTTAAGCCCGCATAGTCGGCTACAAGTGCTGCGCGCGAACGCGTTAAGCGATTAAATAGGGTCGATTTACCAACATTCGGTCGCCCTACAAGAGAAATTACAGGTTTATACGCCACAGAATTACTTAAGCTCAATCATGACTAGGCTACTGTCGCCAGTCTGTAATAAAACACCACGTGAAGTCGTTTGAGCCTGGGCATGTATTGCCCCGCCCGTCAACGCCAGTCGCGCCGCGAATTCACCTGAATCTGCAGACAGCACATGGGCATACCCTTCAAAATCACCTACAACAACGTACTGGCCAGTTGTGGCTGGGGCAGTTAAACGACGGTTCCGCAACCCATCTTGGCGCCAAACTTTAGCACCATCAGCCGTAGCAAACGCCGCAACGTTATCACGTGCATCGGGTGAGTAGGCATGTTTAGGGTCAATAGCCATGCCTGTTGAACTTGAAAAATCTTTAGCCCAAATAGAGCGGCCGCCTTGAGAAATATTAAAGCAACTGATTCGGCCTTGAAAAGACACTGCACATAAAAAGTCACCCAAAACAACTGGCGAACCGACCACATCGTTTACGCGCTCAAGCTCGCTAGAGCCGCGCGGTGCGGCAACGATACCTTCCCATACGATACTTCCCGCTAGGGGTTCGATGGCCATTAAACGACCACCAGGTAACCCGGTAATAACCAAACCTTCAACAGCAATCATCCGTTGCGCAACGCGTAAGGCCAATGAGGGGCCTGGGCGTTGCACGCTCCAGATACGTTCACCATTTGCGGCGTTAAACGCTTGAATACGATAATCACCGCTGCGCACAACCACCACACCTAGACCGACCCAAGGCTGCACACTGACATCACTGGTAGCACGACTTGTCCATTTAATGGCACCCGCTTCGTCAAGGGCGATGATTTCACCCTCTGGCGTTGCAACAGCAGTGGTTTTACCATCACTGCCGGCACCTGCTGCTAATTTTTTAGCAACGGTCATTTTCCATTGCACTGCGCCCGTTGCAAGATCTACTTTTGTAACCACACCGTCAGACGAAGCAGCAAAAACAGAATCACCCACTACTGTAGGCGACAGACCAAATACAACGCCGCTACCCACTGGCGCACGCCACGCAATTTGTGCACTAACTGTTGGCTTAAAGTCAGCTAAAGGCATGGGTTTATTTCGGTCATCGTCAGACCCAAACAAAGAACAACCTGTGACGGTTGAAACCAATATCAATAGGCCCACTAAACGCATACGTAATTGAGTTGTTTGATTGATAAACATGCCCACCTCTTTAACGACCCAATGAATCAAGTTTAAGCTGAACCACCGGCGACAATGGGTTATCTAACCCAATTAAAGTAAGTGTTTTGGTCCAGGCTTGTTTAGCCTGTTCGGCGTTACCTTGTGCAGCATATATATCGCCACGTCTATCTGAAAATAGCGCGTCAAAAGAAGTTGGCGGGCTTGCGAGCAGCGCCAGTGCTTGGTCATATTTCTTTTGGTCGAGAAACAAGCCTGCCAATCTAAGTTGTGCAATGGGCACGAGAGCAGCATGGTGGCTTTTCACTAACCACTCAAGTTGCTCTTGTGCAGCCGGCATGTTTTGCTGCGCTTCAAATGCGGACGCAGCAAACAAGCCCGCACGGGCTGCATAGTCGGTCGAACCAAAATCTTTGCGTAAGGTTTGCATGGCTGCCATAATGCGAGCCGATGAATCTACAGAAGGTTGCTGACTTGCCAACTCGACCGCGTCAAAATACCCTCGAGCTTGTTTAGCCTGATTTGTTTGATAGGCTGACCAGCCTTGCCATGCTAAAACAGCCACCAAAATAGCGCCTAAAAACGACAAAATTAACATGCCGTATTTATTCCACCAGGCACGCATTTGAGCGATTTGCTCTTGTTCTTCTAAATCGTAAGCCATTGCTTAAACCTTAAACTTAAATATTATTTTGTATAAAATCAACTAGTTGATCAAGCGCAACGGTTTGTTGACCCTGATTAGCCCCCTCAACTATTTCGGCTTTTGCTCTTAAACGCTTAACCGACGCCGCGCCTTGCGCAAGCTCATCGCTAGCTAGAATAACCGCAATTGCCGCACCACTGGCATCAGCCCGCTTAAATTGCGATTTGAAGCTCGCTTGACCTGCATGCATGATCACTTTAATGCCTGCATCACGTAACTGCTCGCTAACAAGAAAAGCTTCTTTTTGAGCCGTATCACCTTGATGCACAACATAAACTTGGCATTCAGGCTCTACTGAAGGTACAACACTTTGAGACCATAAATCTACCAGCCTTTCAAGGCCAAACGCCATGCCCACAGCCGGCGCTGCACGACCACCCAGCATTTCAATTAAACCATCGTAGCGACCGCCGCCGCAAACAGTCGCTTGAGCACCCAAAAGATCAGTTACCCATTCAAAAACCGTTAAATTGTAATAATCAAGCCCGCGCACCATACGTGGGTTAATAACATATGCTATGCCAGCATCATCAACACTTTGACACACGGTATCAAAATGTGCTCGCGATTCGCTACCCAAGAAATCAAACAGTTTGGGTGCACCATTAGCCATATCTTGCATAGCTGGGTTTTTAGTGTCAAGCACCCGTAAGGGGTTGGTATACAGACGCCGCAAACCATCTTCGTCTAATACGTTACGGTGTTTTTCTAAATATTCAATTAAAGCAGTGCGATGCTCTAAACGTTCTGCGCTTTGCCCCAAGGTATTGAGCTCTAGCGTAATACCCTTAATACCAAGCATTTGCCAAAGGCGATTGGTCATGACAATCATTTCTGCATCAATATCTGGGCCAGCCAAACCGAGTGCTTCAACGTCAAGTTGATGAAACTGACGGTAGCGGCCACGTTGGGGTCGCTCATGACGAAACACTGGGCCAGAAGTGTAGACCCTTTGGGGTCGGTCATATAACAAGTGATGCTCAATTGCTGCCCTGACAACACCGGCTGTAAATTCAGGTCGCAGTGTGAGTGAGTCGCCATTTAGCGCATCGGTGAAGGTGTACATCTCTTTTTCAACGATATCGGTTACTTCACCAATGCCGCGTGTAAATAACCGGGTGTGTTCAAGCACTGGGGTGCGTATGTTGCGATAGCCATACAGAGACAACCACTGTGTTAGAACGCCTTCAAGCTTGAGCCACGTACTTGCCATATCAGGCAGTAAGTCGTTCATGCCACGAATGGCTGTAAGTTTAGAAAAATCTTGTGTCATATTTTAATTATTTTAAGTCGTGCCGTTTCGAGATTTACCATAACGACGCTCGACATATGTTTGAACAATTTGTTGAAAGTCTTCAGCGATATGTTCACCCTTAAGTGTAACGGTACGCTCACCATCAACAAATACAGGGGCAGTGGGTACTTCACCCGTACCAGGCAAACTGATACCTATATCGGCATGCCGGCTTTCACCGGGGCCGTTAACCACACAGCCCATAACCGCTACGTTCATTGATTCAACGCCTGGGTATTGATCTCGCCAGACGGGCATTTGATTGCGTAAGTATGTTTGTATACGGTCAGCCAGCACTTGAAACACGGTACTACTTGTGCGCCCACAGCCTGGGCAAGCAATAACCATAGGCGTAAAGGCACGCAAACCCATTGTTTGTAAAATTTCTTGTGCTACAACAACTTCGCGACAGCGATCACCACCCGGCTCGGGGGTTAACGAGATACGAATGGTGTCACCAATACCTTCTTGCAATAAAACAGCTAACGCTGCAGTAGATGCCACGACGCCTTTAGTACCCATACCCGCTTCTGTTAAACCCAGATGCAACGGATAGTCACAGCGTGCTGAAAGGTCTCGATACACAGCAATAAGGTCTTGCACATGGCTAACTTTGCATGACAGCACGATGGCATCGCCAGGCAGGCCTAATTCTTGCGCGCGCTCTGCGTTAGAAATAGCTGATACGACTAACGCTTCTCGCATAACGGCTTGTGCAGTAAGGGGAGAAGACAATTTACTGTTTGTATCCATCATTGTGGCTAACAGTTCTTGATCTAGGCTGCCCCAGTTCACACCAATGCGAACAGGCTTTTGGTGTCGGCAAGCCACTTCAATCATCTGAGCAAAGTTGTCATCGCGTTTTTTTCCACCCCCCATGTTGCCCGGGTTGATACGATATTTTGACAGCGCTTGAGCACACTCAGGGTATTGGGTTAAAAGTTTGTGGCCATTAAAGTGGAAATCGCCACATAGAGGCACATAAATGCCCATGCGATCTAGCTGCTCACGAATAGCAGGCACTTCACTTGCTGCTTCGGGTGAGTTAACGGTAATACGAACAATTTCAGAACCCGCTTGTGCTAATTCACGCACCTGAATGGCCGTCGCAATCGCATCGGCCGTATCAGTATTGGTCATTGACTGCACTATTACTGGGGCACTGCCACCAACATGCACGACCTCACTGCCCCATGCGACTTGAACTTGTCGCGTCATGCGACGCGCGTTAGACCCAATAAGCGATTGTTTAGTTGAAAGGTCTACGCTTGCGTTCATTGCGTTAACCTTTTCAAAGAATCAGACCATTGACCCGCGCTAAAAACCCCGCTGTTAAGCATTAAGGCAATTAAGACAACGACAATAATCAAGCCAGCAATGACCCAAAATACAGGCTTGACGTTTAGAGTATTCGTTCTAACAGGGTCGCCCAAAGCACGTATTGAGGTATGACGGCCAATGCTTTGGCGATCAACATCGAGATCAATTTCTAGGGCGTTATACAAAATATCTGAGTCAATACCCAACAGTTTTGAATAGTTTTTAATAAAACCACGCAGGCTAGCGCCTTGCGGTAAATAAGACCAATCACCCGCCTCAAGTAACTCAACCCATTTTGCTTTAAATTTCAAACGCTGCTCAACGTCTTGAGGCGACATATTTTTTGACTCGCGTTTTTGAACCAGCATTTTGAGCAAAGCCTGTTTCGTACCCGTGAATGCAAGCTCGGCCTGTTGGTTCGTTTGACTAGGCTCTTCAGTACCTACAATTTTAGAAGGTTTTGCAAGCACGTACTGATCACTACCAGATGAATTTGAGTTTGAAGCATTCACGTTCTAACCTCTTTCATAAAAATGGTTTTGCGCTCTGCAGCGCGCTGCGTTAATCGCGTACGGTCAATCACATCACCAGCTAACTGGCCACAGGCCGCGTCAATATCATCACCCCGGGTTTTACGGGTCGTAGCGATTACGCCAGCCGCCTGCAACCGTTGCGCAAACTCTTTGACGCGTAGGGGCGGTGAACGCGTTAAGCCTGAACTGGGAAACGGGTTAAACGGAATTAAATTGATTTTGCAAGAAATCTGTTTAGCCAATTGAATCAGCTCTTGCGCATGTTTGGGCGAGTCGTTGACGTCATTTAACATGACATATTCAAACGTTATAAAGTCTCGTGGTGCAACAGCTAAATAACGTTCACACGCATCAAGAAGTTCAGCAATGGGGTACTTTTTATTTAATGGTACAAGCTTGTCGCGTAAAGCATCGTTAGCCGCATGTAATGAAACAGCCAAAGCAACCGGGCAATCTTTTGCCAAGCGATCAATCATTGGCACAACACCAGACGTTGAAACCGTCACGCGACGGCGCGACAAACCATAGCCATGGTCATCAAGCATTAGACGAATTGCACCCAAGACGGCATCATAATTAAGCATCGGCTCGCCCATGCCCATGAAAACCACATTACTAATGATACGTTCAGGAGGTTGGTAAACTGTAGCGTTTAGAGATGAACTTAATGAGGTTGTTAATTGATTGCTCGAATGAAGACGTAAACCTTCACCCGAAGCAGCTAACTCATGGCGCGCCCACCATAACTGGCCCACAATTTCAGCTGTTGAAAGGTTTCGATTAAACCCTTGATGCCCGGTTGAGCAAAATGGGCATGCCACGGTACAGCCGGCCTGGCTGGAAATGCACAACGTGCCCCGATCATCTTCAGGTATGAAAACTGTTTCAATTGCGTTGCCCTGCCCCACATCAAACAACCATTTGCGGGTAAAGTCAGTAGACTGATGGCGCCCGATTACTATGGGGGGTTGAACGCAACAATGTTCATGCAACCGCGCCCGAAATGCTTGGGCTAAATCAGTCATTTGATCAAAATCAGCTACGCCGCGTTGATGAACCCAGCGGCTGAGTTGTTTTGCGCGAAAAGGCTTGTCACCCCACTCGCTAACAAGTTTAGCCAGCGATGCGGTATCGAGACCCAACAGGTTGGTAGAAGCATTGGGCAAATCGGGCATATCTGGCATGATGGGGCTCTGCAAACAGCATGTCACGAATTATCACAACATGCTGCCAAAAATAACCGTTAAAGATTTAACGGCTGTGAACGTTCATCTCAGGAAAGAAAAACGCGATTTCATTTCGGGCGGTATCAACAGCATCTGAACCATGTACAGCGTTGGCATCAATACTTTCAGCAAAATCAGCACGAATCGTACCTTTGTCGGCTTTTTTAGGGTCAGTGGCACCCATCAAATCACGGTTTGTTTGAATGGCGTTTTCGCCTTCAAGTGCTTGCACAAAAACCGGGCCTGAAACCATAAAATCAACTAAGTCTTTGAAAAAAGGACGTTCTTTATGAACACCATAAAAACGACCTGCATCTTCGCGTGAAAGTTGCATCATGCGGGCGGCAATGACTTTAAGACCAGCCTGCTCAAAACGGGCCACAATTTGACCGATTACATTTTTGGCCACGGCATCGGGCTTAATAATTGACAGGGTACGTTCAACTGACATGTGCAATGCTCCAGTAAATCTGTGTAAAAACAAACACTTTCGACAGAAAATGATCTAAAAATAAAAGTCTTTTATTTTACCATGCCGGGTTTTTACTGAGACCATTTACGTTCTTGCTGGGTTAAATGAACTTTACGCATGAACAGAGAGGATTTCCGCGCATCTTGTTAAAATACTAACTTAACTCATTAAGATGCCCTCATGACTGCAGAAGCTCACCCCCCCCTTGGTTCACTTCCAAAAAACTTTGAACCCCATGAAATTGAACGTTATTGGTATAACGAGTGGGTTAAACGTGGTTATTTTAATGCAGGTCAACACGTACAAAAAGAGTCAAGTGGCACCTTTGCCGTTCAGTTTCCACCCCCAAACGTGACGGGCACCCTACATATGGGGCATGCTTTTAACCAAACCATAATGGACGGACTGGTTCGCTACCACCGAATGTTAGGGGCTGATACCGTCTTTATACCCGGTACTGACCATGCAGGTATTGCAACCCAAATCGTCGTAGAACGCCAGCTTGACGCCCAGAAAATCACGCGCCATGACCTCGGTCGCGAGGCCTTCACAAAAAAAGTCTGGGAATGGAAAGAACTTTCAGGGGGCACCATCACTAATCAGGTCAGACGCTTAGGGGCTTCAGCCGATTGGTCACGCGAATACTTCACGATGGACGAACAGCTTTCAACCGGTGTTGTTGAAACTTTTGTTCGTTTATACGAAGAAGGGTTGATTTATCGGGGTAAACGCCTCGTCAACTGGGATCCTGTCCTTCTAACAGCCGTTTCTGACTTAGAAGTGAACAGTGTCGAAACACAAGGTTCCTTATGGTATGTCATGTACCCTTTTGTTGATGGCCCTCAAACCATTGAGGTCGACGGTCAAAGCCAATCTATTCCAGGTCTATCTATTGCCACCACCCGGCCAGAAACCATGATGGCTGACGGCGCCTTATGTGTTCACCCAGACGATGAACGTTATAAACATTTAGTGGGTAAATTCGTAGACTTACCGTTATGCGATCGCCAAATACCGATTATTGCTGATGACTTTGTTGACCCAGCCTTTGGTACTGGCGTAGTCAAAATAACAGGCGCACACGACTTTAACGATTATGCGTGTGCCATGCGGCACAAGCTGCCTCTCATCATTATTTTCACCCCCGACGCACATGTAAATGAAAACGCCCCCCTGCAGTTTAGAGGCCTAGACCGCTTTGAAGCACGCGATGCGGTAGTAAAAGCCTTGGCCGAAAACAAATTCTTAGTTAAAACATTACCTCACACTATGATGCAGCCTCGGGGTGACCGCACCAATGTAGTTTTAGAGCCTATGTTGACCGACCAATGGTTTGTCGCCATGACCAAACCCGCCCCCGCTGGCTCGCTTCACCCGGGTCAAAGCATCACTGAGGTGGCATTAGATGTGGTTCGCAAGGGTGAAGTGCAGTTTTTTCCCTCAAACTGGACAACCACATACAACCAGTGGCTAGAAAACATTCAAGACTGGTGCATTTCAAGGCAACTGTGGTGGGGCCATCAAATACCTGCTTGGTACGGTGAAAACGGTCAAGTATTTGTTGCCCATACAGCCGAACAAGCGCAAGAAAAGGCGCAAGCCATTGGCTACCATGGCACATTAACGCGAGACCCTGATGTGCTTGACACATGGTTTTCGTCTGCTTTGGTACCCTTCACAACATTTGGCTGGCCCGAACAAACAGCAGATTTAAAAAAGTATCTGCCGTCAAGTGTATTGGTAACAGGTTTTGATATTATTTTCTTTTGGGTCGCCCGCATGGTCATGATGACCACGCACTTAACAGGCGAAGTACCGTTTAAGCACGTTTATGTTCATGGCCTCATTCGCGATGCTGAAGGGCAAAAAATGAGTAAGTCAAAGGGCAATACACTTGACCCAGTTGACTTAATTGACGGCATTGACTTAGAAAGCTTGGTTACAAAACGACTGTTTGGGCTGATGAACCCCAAGCAAGCCGCTCAAATCGAAAAAGACACGCGTAAGCACTTTCCAGACGGTATACCCTCATTCGGAACCGATGCCCTACGCTTTACCATGGCAGCTTATGCTTCATTAGGTCGCAACATTAATTTTGATTTAAAGCGTTGCGAAGGGTACAGGAACTTTTGTAGCAAACTCTGGAATGCCTCGCGTTTTGTATTGATGCACACCGAGCAAGTCAATATTGAACAACCGCAAGACGCACAAACACAAAAACTTTTTCGAAGCATCACGCCTCTTACTCAAGCCAAACTGAGCGCTCTCACTCAACCGCTGGGTTTACCTGAACGTTGGGTGCTCAGTCGCTTACAACACGTTAAAGCCGAGGTTGAAAAAGGTTTTGCTGAATACCGTTTTGACAATATTGCGCATTCGCTTTATCACTTTATATGGGACGAATACTGCGATTGGTACCTTGAGTTGGCTAAGGTTCAAATTCAAAGCGGCGACTCTTTTACTCAAGCAACATGCCGGGCAACGCTCATGACTGTGCTCGAAGAAATTTTGCGCCTCATGCACCCTATTACACCGTTTATTACCGAAGCATTATGGCAAAAGATTTCAGTTATTGCGGGAACTCGTTTGATTGATAGTGTCAGTAGCGTCAGTGTGCAACCCTACCCTGCAGCAGATGTTGCATTCATTGATAGCCAAGCTGAAGATCAGTTTGCAGAATTGAAAGCACAAATCGAAGCCGTGCGAGCATTACGTAGCGAAATGTCAATTCCGCCAGGCGAACGATTACCCCTTATCGCACAAGGCAATGCTAAAAGTTTGGCACAACATACACCTTATCTATCAGCAATGGCTCGCTTATCAAGTGTCGAAATAACTGACACCATACCTACCGATACAGACGCACCTGTACAAGTCGTGGGCCAGACCCGCTTAATGCTTAAAGTAGAAATTGATCTCGCAGCCGAACGCATTCGGCTCGATAAAGAAATTACACGTTTAATGCAAGAAATTGAAAAGGTGAACGGTCAATTATCAAATGAAGCGTTCGTTTCCCGGGCACCTGAAGCGGTTGTTACACAAGCTAAAGCGCGTAGATCACAATTTGCTGAAACACTTGAAAAAGTTTCGGCGCAACGGTTACGGCTGGGTGATTAAACGCCTACACCGTTAAACATATCAACTACCTAAAGCGTATGTTCAACTTAAGATAAAAAAATATGATTGAACGTATTCTTAGTATTACTTTACCCATTTTTCTTATTATTCTTATTGGTCTGATATATGGTCGTTTTAAACAACCAAACATGGTTGGTGCAAATAAAATTATCTTAGATGTTGCTTTGCCGTGCCTCATTTTTACATCACTATCTACCAAACATTTTGAGCTAAGCGCGTCTCTACACTTTTTATCTGCAGCAGCCCTGATTGTTCTATTGTCAGGTTTAGCCATATTGCCTTTTACTCGATTTATCGATGCTAGCAAACGGTCTGTTATACCAACTGTCATGTTTGCAAATATGGGGCCCATAGGTATTCCGTTAACCGTGCTTGCATTTGGTCCAGACGGTTTAGGCCCTGCAGTACTTCTGTTGGTGGCAACCAACATAATGCACTTTACTTTTGGTGTGGGCATTGTGAGTGGCAAAATAGATGCCAAACTCATCTATGCCAACCCACTTATTTGGTCAACAGTACTAGGCGTAAGCTTTTCATATTTGAACTTACAGTTGCCCGAGTGGGTTGATGTGTCATTGACCATGATCGGTAACATTCTCGTTCCCTTAATGCTGTTATCTCTGGGAACCCGATTAGCCGAAACCCGAATAGCGCACGCCAAGGCAGGGCTTATTGCTTCAGTTCTAGCCGTCATCATTCGGTTAGCCATCGCATACGCTGTTCTAAACTTTTTTACTCTAGATTTAGTGCAGCGTGG
>JBDNHM010000230.1:0-1127 GCA_041688825.1 Burkholderiaceae bacterium
ATAAACGGCTCAATCAAAAATCTGTTTTGTTAGATGTAATCTTTCGAGTAAGGCGCTTTAGTCTTTTAAAAAATGTTTTATTTTTTGCAATACTGGCTTCGTGTTCTTCAGTATCGTTTCTTGCACGAAAATCAGTGCCTTTGTTGGGCAATTCTTCATAAACATGTTTTGAAGCTGTGTAATAGTACAGCGCAACTGAACGACGAGTTCTTTCAGGTGGGCATGTTAATGCATCAGGGTGGCCATGAAACGAATCGGCATCTGTATTAAAGACGACACACCGATTAAAGATCGGCAGTATTTTATGAACGGCTTCACTCATGTCTGTTTTCCAAAGTTCTAACATACCCCCATATTCATTTTGCCAGTCTTGATTAAGGTAAACCAACAAATTAAGTCTACGGGCCAAATGAAGTTTTTTATGTATTCTGAAATCAGCGTGAACGCCAAGCTTTCCGCCTGCGGTTATTTCGTGGTAACCCGCACCCTCAAAATATGGGTCTGAAATCAAACCTTCTATTCCCGTCATACCCTCAAGAAATTGCAAAAAAGGTGCTGAATTAAAAAACATAAATATTTCAGTGGCTCGCGCCTTACAATAATAAGGACTTATTTGACGTTTATTGAACTCGTAGTAACCATCAAATATCTTGTCTTTGCGCAAAGGTTGTTCGGGAAAATTAGCCAACAAATCTTCAGTTATTGCGCGAGGCAATAAATTATCTAGAACAATATGTGGAAATGGATGATTAGTTGTGTATTGTAGATTGTACTTTTCGCCTGTCTTTTTTGCATTTTTAGGGTCTAAAAAAATACCATTTTGTAACTCAATGGGTAGGATGCTTTTCATAAAAATCACCATAAATATTAAAATAATAACCATCAAAGCCGTAGTTGGCCGTGAGTATTTGTGGCAGGTCGTTTAAGTAGTCGGCCGATAGCGTTAGGTTGTTGTTTAAGCTCGCAGAGGTGGCCGTGGTGTCGGCTTCAACAGTGCTGAGGTAATCGAGTAGAGGCTGGGCTAGTTCGGTGTAGATAATTGTCATAGAGGATACTTTAAAAGTATAAAATTGATCTGACGATATCTCAGAGAAACCTAAGCGTCAATTATTTTAACTCGTACCTTG
>JBDNHM010000231.1:0-28866 GCA_041688825.1 Burkholderiaceae bacterium
GCACGAGCAACATCAAAGCGAAACATGCTTGCGCCATCTTCGCGACTAAACGCTAAGATTTGACCTGATGCGTCAAGTACAGCAATACCCATAGGCTTGTATTTGGCTGAACGTGCTGCTTTACGGGCTTCTAAAATAATATGATTAGCTTGGTCTAGTGAAAGTTGTGCCACAAATATGACTCCTTATTATGAATGGTTAATTAATGAATTTAAATATTGAAATATTGAAATATTAGGATATTAGGACATTAGGATATTTTAATTGTTTGCAATTTTACTTATTTTTATTTTTTTATTTGTTTACTTGTTAACTTGTCTTTTTACTTTTTATCATGCAGCACTTTTCAATAAAAAATTGCATTTCTTAATTGATCGCAACTGTATTTATAAAGTTAAAAAAATTAAGTTTCAATCGTACTTTGAATGATGGGTAACTTTTTTAAAGATAAGTATGATTCACAAATAATTTAAAAAATTATGTGTAATTAATATTTAGACGATTGATTCCCCAAGTTCAAAACTAAAGCTGAAAACGCCTTGACGGGTTAGCCGTGAAAATTCAGCTTCAACCAATTTATGAACTGAAGCAACCGCATCATTTTGACGTGAGTCGGGTCTTGTGGCTAAAACAAGCATTCTATTTAGTTGTACACCCGATATTTCAGATATGATCATATCTGATGACGTACCGATGCCCTTAAAGACAGAAATTGGCATGATAGTAGCCCACCGTCCCCTCAATAATAATTCTCGAATTGAATCGACTGAGTCAACTTGAAGCTGCACATTTAATTGTTTACCTAATGCCAGCATTTGTCTTTCAACAATGCCCTTATGCAAGCTTGTCATTAATAGTGGTATGCGAGTAAGCTGGTTAACAGAAACAATCTTTCCTACCCTCATAGAGGCGTGTGAAACTAACGCAAACGGTTCGCCTAATAACGGTTGAAGTGAAAAGGCTCTGGCTGAAACGGGGTTCGTTACAATTGCCATATCGATGATTCCTTTTTCTAACCAATCCATCAATTCTGGTGTGAAGGCCTCTCGTGTTCGTAACTCAACAGATTCAAGCGTATCAAAACATATTTCTAATAACCCAGGCAGTAAAACGCGCGCTAATGTGGGTGAGGCACCCAATACGACTGTTGATTGCCCTTTACTTTGGCCATGCGATAGCTGTTGACGAAGGCGTAAAGATTCAGACAAGATGCGTTGAGCTGATTCATAAAAAATAACCCCAGGTTGAGTGAGTCGAATGCCTCGTGGCAAACGTTGAAAAAGCTGAACCCCCATTTCTTTTTCCAAGTCATGAATCTGTCGCGTTAAAGCAGGTTGTGCGATTGGAATTGCCGCCGCTGCTGAAGTAAAACTTCCGGCGTCTGCTATGGCAATAAAGTATCGTAACGTTCGCAGATTCATGCGGGTTTTCCCCCTATAGCAATCACAAAATGATATGGAAAGCTGAAAAATCAGCATTGGACATTAGCGCTTTAGCCTCATATCCTATTATGTATTGCGATAACTAACAAGTATGCATTGATATTCAATCCTCCAATTTTTAAGTATATGATTTTTGAACCATTAAACATTTTTAAAATATGAACACGTCAAATTTTTTTTCTTTCATCGCACTTAAACAGTTCATCGAAAATGCACTGGTAAGTCAAGGCATACCACTAGCAGACGCCATGCTAATTTCTAAATTGATGGCAGAGGCTGATCTTCAGGGTTCAGATGGTCACGGCATCATTCGATTGCCTCAGTACATAAAGCGTATTCGTGCAGGCGGTATTAATAAACACCCAAAGATTCGTGTTGTGCATGAGCGCGCCGCAATGGCAGTTGTAGATGGTGATAATGGCATGGGGCATTTGGTTGTTTCACGTGCGGTAGATCTTGCTATTGAAAAGGCAAAAGAGGCGGGGGTTGCGTGGGTCAATACTCGCTATAGTAATCATGCCGGGCCAGCTTCTTTATATTCACGCCGGGCCCTTGAACACAATATGTTGGCATTGTATTTTGCAGTTGGCAATGCAAACCATTTACCGCCTTGGGGCGGAATGGATATGTTGCTTTCAACAAACCCAATTTCAGCAGCAATTCCAACAATTGATGAACCCTCAGTTGTTCTCGATATGGCCACAACCGTTGCTGCTTACGGCAAAGTAAAAGCCAAAGCTAAGCGTGGCGAATTGATGCCTGCTGGTTGGATGATCGACCGTGAGGGCAAACCACTGCTTGACCCAACCAAAGCAAAGGATGGGTTTTTATTACCTATTGGGGAACACAAGGGTTACGGGTTAGCTCTGATTGTTGGGTTGCTTGCAGGAACCTTAGGCGGCGCTGCGATGGGGCGAGATGTAGTCGATTTCAATGCTGACCACGTTACAACAACTAACACGGGGCAAGCCATTTGTGTGATTGACCTAGCCGCTTTTGGTGACCCTGAAAAATTTAAACACGACGTTGATAAATTGATTTGTGATATTAAAAATAGTGAAAAACTACCGGGTGTAGACCGTATTTGGTTACCGGGTGAACAAAGCCATGAAAAACGAAATCGTTATATGGCCGAGGGTATACCCGTCGCGATAGGCTTGGTAAATGAGCTGAACGCATTAGCTACTGAAATCGGCATAGATAACTTAACTCAGATTGCTAACGCGCATGATCACATTAAATAAGTCAATTATTTGCGATGTATGCCACAAGCGCCAAATGTTTAATTAATTGCAATTTGAGTCGTTCTTCACGAAATGAATGACTCGCTACTAAAAAGGAATGTTATGAAACACGCTGTTCTTAGACCTGATGAAATTAAAAGCCACGATCGAGGTGGCGGGGCACGAACAACACCTTTAGTATTGCCTTCGATGGGCGCAAGCACATTTATTAATGGCATAACTGAGTTCGCGCCGGGTACAGCCATTCCCTTTCATAGCCACAACTGTGAAGAAAGTGTCATGCTTTTAACCGGGTCAGCATTTCTTGATATCGATGGTGAAGTGCATGAGCTTAAACCATACGACACCACGTTTATTCCACCTAATGTGTCGCACCGTTTTCGTAATCGATCAGAAGTTGAACCCATGAAAATTTTTTGGACATACGCTTCTATTAATGCGACACGCACCGTAACTGAATCAGGCGAAACTCGCCCTATTTCAGCAGAACACAACAAAACAGTTCAATAAAGGAGAAAGACATGGGGCTTCGTTTTTTAGAACACTTACTGATACTGACTGATGACCCTGATGGAACAAGGGATTGGTTTTGTGAAAACCTTGGGTTCAAAAATGGGTATCACCCTGAGTTCGGGTTCCCCGTTTATTGGCTCTATATTGGTGAACAAGATGTGATTCATATTGGCAAAGCACGTTATTCAAATCACCAAAATACATACCTACAAACACCTTCAGACGTTGCAGGAACAGACTATTCAGCTGCCGGTGCGCCAGGGTCAGGTCGTATAGACCATCTGTGCTTGAATTGTGACGGGATGGAAGAGTTTGTTGACCGTTTGACAAAGAACGGTGTTGAATTTAGTGAAAGAAAAGCGCACAACTCAAATTTATACCAACTCTTTATGCGTGAACCTATTAACGGTATTAAAGTTGAACTCAACTTTGCTTGGCACGAAGCCGTTCGAATGGGTCGAGTACCCGAAATGACAGATGACGGTCTGAATACTAAATCTGCTCAAGACGTTATTTCAGCTAAAGATGCGCCTGTTAAATCTTCAGTATTTTAAATAGAGATTAATGATGAAAATTGTACGTATTCATTCTGCTGGTGGTCAAGAAGTTTTAAAAATTGAAAATTTAGATTTACCAGAACCGACTGAACATGAGGTTCGAATTAAACACACGGCCGTTGGTTTAAATTTTCAAGATATTTATGCTCGCTCTGGCCAATACGCCGTCCCCATGCCCACGGGTTTGGGAACCGAGGCAGTTGGTGTGATTGAAGCCGTAGGTGAGGGTGTAACTGATTTTAAAATTGGCGACCGTGTTTGTTATATGAGTGGGCCAATATTGGCGGCATGCGCTACTCATCGAAATTACCCAGTAGCACGCTTGTTGCATGCACCTCAGCACATGCAAGACGAACAAATCGCAGCCTCATTACTAAAAGGTATGACTGTCGAGTATCTAATGCAACGTTGTTACGAAGTTAAAAAAGGTCAGTTTGTTTTAATGCATGCTGCTGCTGGCGGTGTGGGTTTATTGGCGGGTCAGTGGGGAAACTATTTAGGTGCTCACATGATCGGAGTAGCGGCTGGTAAAGAGAAAGTTGCGCTTGCATTAGCAAATGGTTATGAATACTGCATCGATCGTTTAACCGAAGATATTCCAGCCCGGGTCAAAGAAATAACGGGTGGTGTGGGTGTGCCGGTTGTTTATGACTCTGTTGGCAAGAATTCGTTTGAACAGTCACTTAACAGCCTTGCACCAAGAGGTTATTTTGTGTCATTTGGAACAACAACAGGTGCACCCCCACCTATTCTTGCCAGCACATTACAAAAAATGGGGTCTTTATATTTTACCCGCCCTACGCTTGTGACTTATACCGCTTCGACTGAAGATCTTCAAAATTCAGCAGCTGCAGTTTTTGATTTATTTGAAAAAGGCATTCTTAAAATCAATATTAATCAACGCTACGCATTAAATGATATTGCCAAAGCTCACACAGAACTTGAATCCGGAAGAACGTCGGGTTCAAGTGTGATTGTTCCTTAATTTGTATCCATTAACTTTTATAGGGAAGTAACCATGCGAATGAATAAAAAACTTAAAGCTATTATTTTGGCTGGGGTCATTAGCGCTTTTGGTATGACAACCGTACAAGCTGATAACATCAAATTACGTATTGCATCAGGCCATCCAGCAGCGAATACATATGTAAATTTAATGCAGAGTTTTTTTGTACCTGAAGTGACTAAACGTGTTGCAGAGCGTACAAAGCACAAAATTGAGTTTGTAGAAGGCTATGGTGGCTCTATTGTCAAAGTTGCTGATACGCTTGAAGGTGTGCAATCTGGCATTATTGATATCGGTGCATATTGTTTTTGTTTTGAGCCATCAAACCTTCCCTTACAAGCATTTCAAGTGATGCTACCTTTTGGAACGATGAGCCCTGAAAAGAGCATTAAGTTAGCACGTATGGTGTATGACAAAGTACCTTATATGTCTAAAGTATTTGAAGATAAATACAACCAAAAATTAATTGCATTGATTGCAGACAACGGCTATAACTTAGGTACGACTTTTGAATGGGACAAAGTAAGTGACTTAAAGGGTCGCAAACTAGCTGGCGCAGGTTTAAACCTTAAGTGGCTTGAATACGCTGGTGCCGTGCCGGTTCAGTCTTCATTACCTGAAGCCTACACATCTATGCAAACTGGTGTTTATTTCGGCTGGATAATGTTCCCTTCAGGTTGGGTGAATTTTAAGTTGAATGAAGTGGCCAAGTTTTATACAGAGGTTGGTTTTGGTTCTATTTCGTGGCACGGAATGACTATCAATACAAATAAATTTAACAAACTACCAAAAGATGTTCAAAACATCATTGTTGAGGTGGCAAAAGAATACGAAGCAAAAACAGGTTCTGTTAATGAAGAAAATTACCCTAAGCAATTGGTTCAACTAAAGTCGTTAGGCGTAAATGTTAAGACCGTGCCTGATTCAGTAAGATTAGAATGGGCTGAATCATTAAAAGATTGGCCACAAGCTCAGGCTACATTGCTTGATAAGCAGGGTTTACCTGCTTCACTTGTTCTCAAAACTACTTTAGAAGAAGCTGAAAAGATGGGCCATAAATGGCCGGTTCGTTACAGCATCAAGTAAATTTTATCTATGCATCGATCTCAGTCATTTAGAAAAGAAGCCACATGGAAACACTTAAAAAAATCAATGTTCAGCTTACACGCGCATTATTAATTCTTGCTGCAATTCTTGCATTTCTTCTGTGTTTTCTTGTGGTAACCGATGTTATAGGTCGCGTTGTTTTTAATAGCCCTGTGAAAGGCACGACAGAAATCGTGTCTTTAACGATAGTTGTGATTTGTTATTTGCAAGCGGGTTTTGCCATTCGATCAGGTGGTATGTTGTCCGTTGACATGTTAGTTAGTAAGTTAGGGCCACGAGGACAAAGCATCATGTCAGCCATTGCTGCTCTGGCCGGCTTAGCATTCTTTTCTTTTGTGTGTGTTGGAAGTTTTGAAGGTGCTACCCACGCATGGTTATCAAATGAATTTGAAGGTGAGGGCGCATTAAGGGTTCCAGTGTGGCCTGCTAGATTTATATTGTCGATTGGCACATTTGTCGCATCATTTAGCTATTTTTTGATGTTAATTGAAAATATTTTTACTGCCATCAGAAATGAAATGCCCAGTCAAGCGTCAGCAACACATTAAAGGCCGCCTATGTACAATACAATTGATATGCTGCTTTTAATCGGTTTTTTATTGACGCTAGTTTTTTCTGGTGTTCACATAGCAGTCTCATTAGGTTTAGCCAGCATGTTTGGCATTTACTTAATGACCGAAGATTTCTCTGCAATGTTAAGTTTTGTTTCTAATACGAGTTACGAGGCTATTAGAGATTATATTTTTGCAGTTATTCCGCTTTTTATGTTGATGGGCGAGTTCTTGGCTAAGAGCGGAGCAGCAAGTGATTTATTCACATTAATTAATCGATCTACACGTTGGCTGCCAGGACGCTTAGGTGTTGCAACCGTGCTTGCAAATGCAGTATTTGCATTTGTTACAGGCGTATCAATTGCAGCTGCAGCGGCATTTTCTAAAATTGCTTACCCGGAAATGCGTCGACATGGGTACGAGCGTAAATTTGCTTTAGGTTGTATTGCGGGTAGTGCTTGTTTAGGTATGTTGATACCGCCCTCAGTTTTGATGATTGTTTGGGGGGTCACAACAGAGTTAGCAATTGGTAAGCTTTTTATTGCTGGCATAATTCCTGGTTTCATTGTTGTAGCGCTATATATCTTATATATTTTCTGGGTTGCTAAAACCCAACCACACAGAGTTGGAGAGGGCGATAATTTGCCTCTGGCTCAAAGCATTGAACGAGAACTGAATTTAGACCATACAGAACAAGACTTAACTAAAATTCTGTTTAGTACATTAGGAATTATTCTTCTCATTGTTTTAGTACTGGGTGGAATTTGGTTAGGTTTTTTTACACCAACTGAAGGTGCTGGTGTGGGTGCTACCTTAGCATTGTTACTTGCGATTGCTAGAGGTATGAAATCTAAGGAAATGCTCGAGTCAGTTATATCAGTTGGGCGTACAACAGCCCCGTTACTTTTATTACTAGTCACTGCTCAATTATATTCACGTGTTTTATCAATGACAGGCATTACTGGTGCTGCGAAAGAGTATTTTTTAGCTTCAGGGCTTTCACCTTACGCTATCTTGGCATTAATGATATGTGTTTGGTTCATATTAGGGGCTTTAATAGATTCCATTTCTATTATATTAATTACAGTTCCAGTCTTTGGTCCAATTGCTGTAGCACTAGGTTTTGATCCCATTGCTTTTGCTATTATCGGAATTTTGGCCATTGAAACGGGGTTATTAACGCCGCCTTTTGGAATTCTTGTGTTCACTGTGAAGGCGGCACTTCCCGATGAAAAAAATCTTAGACCAGGTGAAATTTTCTACGGCTCGATGCCTTACTGGTTTGCTTTATTAACAGCTATTCTTTTCATAGTATTTTTTCCTGAAGTGGCAACTTGGTTGCCAAATTTAGGAAATGAAACCGTATCTTAATTTAAAGGAAAAAGATTCGTGGCTGCATATTGGATTTCTCGTTGCGTCATTCATGACCCAGTAGAATATAAAAAATATACTGATCTCGTGCCAGGCATCATTCACAAACATGGAGGTAAAGTTTTGGCTCGTGGTGGTCGATATCAAATAATGGAAGGTACTGAAACATTCAAGCGGTTTGTAGTTATTGAATTTCCATCTCTTGATGCAGGTGTTAAATGCTTTCAATCAGGTGAATACGTTGCAGCCGCCTCTTTTAGAAGAGGTGGAGCTGGGCTTGTTGAAAACGTAATTGTGGAAAATGGTGATGCAACGTTATAGATTTAAAACGATCTAAATTAAATTAAATTGAAGGCAGGGGCATTTTTGCATTAACTGGTGTTGGGGTTCTGGCGCCATTCATAACAAATGAAAGCATGGTGTAGTAACCAATAATGCCAAGTAGATCTATTGCACCGTGCTCACCCAAGTGCAGTAGTGCTTTGGCCCATGTTAGATCGCTAATTTTTTTATCTTTCAATGACTGTTGAGTAAAATCATAAATCATTTGCTCATCATCGAGATGGAATTGTGGCGTTCGGTTCAACCCCAGTGCATTAATAATAGACTTATCAATACCTTCACGAATTGCAATGGGTGCGTGTATAGCCCATTCAACCTCTTGCGACCAAAATCGTGCTGTAACCAAAATCGCTAATTCAGATAATCTCAAACCAATTGCGCTGCGGTAACGTAAGTATTCACCCATTCGTTGCGCGTGTGTACACAACTCTGGGCTTCGTAATAACGGTATGAAGGGTTCGATAACAGCACCGCGTGGGCCTTGAATGATCTCATTAGCGCAATCACGTTGCGCTGCACTCCATTGCGATTCAGGTATTGGGGGTAAACGATCTTGAGTCATAGTGTTTATTTGGTACTCATTTGATCTACAGTTGCTGATTAATATAAACTATTATATGAGCTATGAGAAATTAAAGGAGCAGAGATGTTGGCTACTAAAGACAGTTTTTCACACGAGTCAACAGCGGTATCACCTATAAAAGTTGGGTTAGTTGGTTACGGGTGGTGGGGTAAAACCATTGCAAGACAAATATTAAACTCGAGTTGGCTGCAATTAGTTGGCGTAGCAGAGGTTGATGCAAGCGCGCGAATTGCCATGGCTTCAGACCCAGTTCTTGCCCATGTCTCTATTTTTGACTCGCCAGAAAGCTTGATGGCTCACCCCAGTATGGAAGCTGTTATTTTGTGTACGCCACATCAACAGCATGCCGATCAAATGATACTTGCGGCTCAGGCTAACCTTCACATTTTCTGTGAAAAACCACTCTGTTTAACATTGGCTGATGCAAAACGTGCTGTTGCACAGTGTTGGTCTCAAAACTTGGTGCTTGGAATTGGTCATGAGCGTCGCTTCGAACCCGAAATAGTGGCCATGCGACAGCTCATAGCTGAAGGTACGTTAGGTGAAGTTTTACAAATCGAAGCTAACTTTAGTCAAGATAAGTTTTTTGCGCTGCCCAAAGACAATTGGCGTTTATCTAACAAATTTGCCCCAGTGGGGCCATTAACTGCAACGGGCATTCACTTGGTTGACCTAAGCATTGCCTTGCTTGGTCCATGTGAATCTCTTTGGGCACGTTTGGCTACATTGGGTTCTGATTTTGAAAATGGTGACACCCTTGGCATCATGATGGGTTTTAAAAGTGGTGCAAACGCTATGATCAGCGCCATACTTGCTACACCTTTTGAAGGTCGGTTCGCGGTTTATGGCTCTAAAGGCTGGATCGAAATTAGAGATCGTACCCACCCAGAAAACCCAACAGGCTGGGACATCACCACCGCACTCCGTGGGCAAGTGCCGCTAACGCGTTTTGCAAACCCATACCCAACAGTCTTGGCCAACCTAGAAGCATTTGCTAAAGCCATTCGTCACGTTGCACCTTACCCTGTCACCACACAAGAAATGTTGGCCAATGTGGCTGCTCTTGAAGCCATTATGACCTCAGTTCAGATGGGTGGTTTAGTTAATGTTGAATCACCTAATTTATAAATATGCTTTTAAATAAAAATTCAAAAATTAAAAAACCTACGCCAAGACGATTAAGCGCTACAGAAAGAGAAAGCCATATTGTTCAAGAGGCGGTTTGTTTTTTTTCTGAAGTCGGCTTTGGTGGTGACACACGAGAATTGGCAAAGCGATTGGGTGTGACGCAATCGTTACTTTATAAGTATTTTCCTAGTAAAGAGGCGCTGATTAATCGTGTCTACGAAGAGGTTTATATCGGTCGTTGGAGCCCATTTTGGGAAAGTGTTGTGCGCGACAGAAGCATCACCCTTACAGACAGATTGACATCTCTTTATATTGAATATGCCAAGACTGCTTTGACCCGTGATTGGGTCAGAATTTATATGTTTTCTGGGCTTCGTGGCGAAGATATCAATAGCAAGTATCTTGAACGTTTGAAAGAACGCATATTAAAACCGATTGCTAAAGAACTGCGTCATGAATTCAATTTGCCAACAGCAGAAGAAGTACCACTGACAAGCAAAGAAATTGAATTAGTTTGGAGCATCAATGCGCGCTTGTTTTATTTTGGTCAACGTCAATGGATATTTGACGTACCCATTGAAGATAAACTTGAAGATCTAATACGCATGACTATTGAGCACTTTATGGCTGGTGCTAAAGTGGTCTTACCTAAATTGGTAGGCGCACCATTAAAAATAAAAAAAATACGAGTTCAAAAGGTTTAATAAGGGAAAACCCCGATTGATATAGATCATATGATCACTTTATAGTGATCATATGAACACTAAACCAAATGTATCGAATTCTTTTGATAGATTAGATCTGAGAAAAGCGCTTGGTAGCTTCGGAACAGGTGTCACAATTGTAACGACTAAAGCACATGATGAGCGTTTAATCGGTGTGACAGTTAATTCATTTAGTTCTGTCTCACTTGAGCCTGCAATTGTATTGTGGAGTCTTCAAAAATCATCGCCTAATTTAGCTGCATATGACCATTGTGGTCGCTTCGTCATAAATGTTTTATCACTTTCACAGATCGAGCATTCACGTCGATTTTCTAGTCCAGTTCCAGATAAATTTAATGGTATTAAATATCGTATTGGGTTAGAGGGTTTGCCTGTGCTAGAAGGGTGCAGTGCAACATTTGAATGCCAAACAGTTCAACGCCACGATGTGGGCGATCACGTCTTGTTTCTTGGCGAAATTCATGCTTATCACCACCAAGAAGAAGCTGCACTGTTATACGTTAGAGGTAAATACTCTCATGGTGCAAGCCTTGATCTGCAAGCGGTTTAAATAAAGTTTTTATTTATATAAAGGACTTGTCTCAATATGAAATACAGTACCTTCATGATGCCTTTGCACCCACCGGGTCGCAATCCTACAGAAACATTACAAGAAGACCGCGAGGCGGTTATTTTGGCTGATCGATTAGGTTTTAGTGAAGCTTACGTGGGCGAGCATGTCACCGATTCAGCGGAATGTGTAACCTCAACCATGATTTTTTTGGCTACCTTAGCTTCTGAAACAAAACAAATTAAGCTCGGTACAGGCACAATTAATTTGCCTAATGCTCACCCGGCAGCCATTGCTGGGCAGGTTGCTATGCTTGATCACCTGCTTAAAGGTCGTTTCATTATGGGCATTAGCCCAGGTGGTCTGATGTCTGATGTTGAGGTGTTTGGCAACCTTGATAAAGATCGTAATGCCATGTTCGTCGAGTCAATTAATACGATATTGAAAATTTGGGAATCTGAACCTCCTTACAATATTGAAGGTAAGTTTTGGAATATTTCTGTTGCAAAAACCATGATTCCTGAAATAGGTCAGGGTTTTATAATGAAACCATATCAAAAACCTTACCCTCCCATTGTTGGAACCGCTGTAGCGCCATTTTCAAAAGGTGTTACTGAAATGGCCAAGCGTGGTTGGGGCCCTATTTCTGCAAATTTTTTAATGCCTGAATGGGTTAAAACACATTGGCCAAAATATGTCGAAGGCCGAGAAGCGGTAGGCGCTGTTGCTCACCCATCTGAGTGGCGCGTAGCGAAGAGCATTTTTGTTGCTGACGATCAAGCAACGGCTGATCGTTATGCACTAGGAGAAGACGGGCCATATCAATTCTATTTTAAACAATTAATTCGCAAGTTAGTCTCGGGTAATCGCAGTAACGTATTCAAAACCGACCCCAACATGCCTGACAGCGACATTACTCCCGAATATGTGACAAAACGTTTAGTACTGGCTGGACCAGTTGATACCGTTGTTGACAAAATTTTAACGTTTCGAGAACAGATAGGTGATTTTGGTAATTTGGTTTACGCCTGTCACGATTGGGCTGACCCCACATTAGGCAAGCGTTCAATGGAACTTTTTGCTAATGAGGTTATGCCGCGTGTCAATGCAGCAATAGGTAAAGAAATTATCAAGATTGAACCCTCTCCACTCGCTGCATAAGGTATTTCATAATGAATGATCTGACCCACCCAAAAAGTGAAATACTTCAAGGTATGAAAATTGATTGGGACGTTCCCATTCAGATGAACGACGGTTTAGTGCTGCGCGCTGATGTGTTTCGACCTGTTGGTGATGGTAAGTATCCGGTTCTTTTGAGTTACGGCCCTTATGCCAAAGGCCTTGCATTCCAAGAGGGGTATCCCAGCGCGTGGCAGAAAATGGTCAATGATCATCCTGACGTTCCTCATGGGTCAAGTAACCTGTTTCAAAATTGGGAAGTCGTTGACCCTGAAAAATGGGTTCCTGATGGTTACATTTGTGTACGTGTAGATTCACGAGGTTGCGGTCGTTCACCAGGTTTTGTTGATCATTTTTCACCGCGTGAAACCCAAGACTTTCATGAATGCATTGAATGGGCTGGTGTGCAAAACTGGAGCAACGGTAAAGTCGGTTTATCTGGCGTTTCTTATTTTGGTATCAACCAATGGCAAGTGGCGGGTACCAACCCACCACATCTAGCAGCCATGTGTATTTGGGAAGGTGCGGCCGATTGGTATCGTGATATGACTCACCATGGCGGTGTATTGTCAACATTTTGGGCTAACTGGTATGACATGCAGGTCAAAACTGTTCAGTATGGCCTGGGAGCAAGGGGTCCCAAAAGTAAAGCAACACATGAATGGGTGTGTGGTGATGAAACGTTTGATGATAAAGCTTTAGCCGCTAATCGCTGTTCATTTGGTGATGACATATTGGCACATCCTTTAGATGATACTTATCATAATGAACGTTCAGCGCAATGGAACAAAATTACTGTACCCTTTTTATCTGCGGGTAATTGGGGTGGTCAAGGGCTTCATTTGCGCGGCAACAGCGAGTCGTTTATGCGTGCTGCATCTAAACAAAAGTGGCTTGAGATGCATGGCCTTGAACACTGGACCCATTTTTATACAGATTACGGCATAGCAGTTCAAAAAAGATTTTTTGATCATTTTCTCAAAGGCGATGACAACGGTTGTGACAAAGAGCCAGCTGTCCGTTTACAAGTTCGCCACGTAAATCATTTTGAAGAACGTAAAGAGACTAACTGGCCAATTGATCGAACGCAGTGGCAGAAACTGCATTTAAACCCAGTTGCGCAAACCTTATCTGATTCCAGCGCTGATCAAACGGGGCAACTTAAATTTGACGCGATGGGAAATGGCTTGACCTTTATGTCAGCACCTTTTGAAAAAGATACAGAAATCACAGGGCCTCTTGCTGCCAAATTATGGGCTTCATCGAGCCACACTGACGCTGATATTTTTCTAGTCGTGCGTGTATTTACGCCCGATTTACGGGAAGTGACTTTTGCAGGCGCAATAGACCCCCACACCCCTGTTGCACAGGGGTGGTTGCGTGCTTCACATCGTGAACTCGACCCATTGCTAACTAAAGATTATCGCCCCTTTCACACGCACAAAAATGAACAACCTTTGGTGCCAGGCGAAGCAGTTGAGCTTGATATCGAAATATGGCCAACCTCAATATGTGTGCCAGCAGGTTATCGCCTCGCGTTAAGTGTTCGAGGTAAAGATTACATGTTTGCAGAAAAAACGAACCTAAAGCTTTCAAACTTCAAAAATGAATTGCGCGGTTGTGGTCCATTTTTGCATGATGACCCACGCGATCGACCCGCTGAAACATTTGCGGGTGAAACAACCTTGCACTTTGGTGCTCAGCATCAATCTTATTTGCTGATTCCAGTTATTCCATAATTACCTTGATATTTATCTAGATTCCTGTATCACTAAAATAAAACACAACGGAGACATCATGACAACTAGAAGACTTTTTATTCAGCGCACAGCCGCCGCAGCAATGGCAACAACGCTACCTCAATTAGCCTTAGCACAATCTGGCGGCAGTACTTTGCGTATTGGCCTGTTAACCGTTAAAACAGGGCCTTTGGCCTCTGGCGGTATTGACATGGAACGTGCCTTAATTATGTACTTGAAAGAACGAAATAATGTTTTAGCGGGCGTGAAAGTAGAGCTAATAGTTGCTGATACGGGTGGTGTACCTGCCACTGCAAAAGCAAAAGTACAACAGTTGGTTGAACTCAACAAAGTGCATGTGTTGTTAGGCCCTCTTGCTGCTTTTGAAGCCTTAGCCATTGATGATTATATTAAAGCTAATAAGATTCCTACTTTGGCTGTAGCGGCTGCTGAAGATATGACGCAACGCAAACCCAATGAATGGTTTGTGCGTGCAACCTCTACATCAGCACAATGCGCACATGTCATGGCTGAGTATTGCGCAGTAGATTTGAAGTACAAACGTATGATTCTGATTGCAGACGACATTGCCTACGGCCATGAAATGAACGCTGGTTTTCAGCGTGTATTTGAAGAAAATGGTGGAAAAATTGTTCAAAAACTTTTCCCCCCACTTACAGTGCCTGACTATGGCAGCTACTTAGCGCAATTAAAAACAAATGTTGATGCTATTTTCATAGGCTTTGCTGGTTCAAACGGGTTTAGATTTGTGCGCCAGTTTAATGAATACGGTTTGCTCAACAAAATCACAGTTGTTGGTGGCATGACAGCATTAGACGAATCTGTCTTAAGAAACATGGGCGATGAGGCGTTAGGTATTAAAACAGTTTGCTGGTATTCAGCTGAATTAAATAATCCGATTAACGTTAAATTTGCTAATGCATTCAACAAGCAGTTTGGCTATTTACCTGGTTTTTATGCAGCAGCCACCTATGTAAGTGGGGCAGTGTTAGAAGCGGCCATTCAATCGGCTCAAGGCAAATATGCTGACCGTGACTTGTTGATGTCTGCATTGCTTAAAACCAATACGCAAACTGCTCGTGGTCCAGTTAAATTTGATAGCTTGGGTAATGTAGTTGGTGACGTTTATATTCGTCAAGTTCAAAGAAAGAATGGCGTTCTAGTTAATTCAGTCATTAAAACCTACCCTGATGTGAGTCAATTCTGGAATTATGACCCGAAGAAATTTTTGTCTAATCCAGTCTATTCACGTGATTACCCACCTGCTATGAATTTAGAATCATAAAAAAATACTAACAATGCAAATTTGGATCATTCAAACGCTAAATAGCCTTGCTTTAGGTGGCTTGTTATTTATGTTGTCGTCAGGCTTTGCACTCATCTTTGGTTTGATGCGTATCGCAAATTTGACTCATGGTTCACTTTTTATGTTGGGTGCTTATGTGGCCGCCACAGTCGTACGTGACGGTCACAGTCTGTTAGTCGCAGCAGTTGTTTCTTTAATCACAATTGCAATTATTGGTGGCCTAATTGAACGTTTTTTACTTCGACAGTTGAGTGGAAATTCACAGGGTCAAGTGTTAGCAACCCTGGGTTTATCTTTTATTGCTGCTGATTTTTGTTTGATGGTTTGGGGTGGTGATCCACTGCCAATTTCAACACCAAAAATGCTCCAATTACCTCTTCAGCTTTTCGGGCTTACATTTCCAACATATCGTCTAGCATTGTTAGTTGTGGCAATAATTGTAGCCATTCTTTTATATTTGCTCATGGAAAGAACACGACTGGGTGCAATGATTCGCGCAGGTGTTGATGATATGGCTATGGCGCGTGCTGTAGGTATACCCGCTTCTGCTTTATTCACTATCGTTTTTTGTTTAGGTGCTGGCCTAGCGGGTCTAGGGGGTAGTTTAGGTGGACCTATCTTCAATGCTTATCCTGGCCTAGATGCAGATATGCTACCACTAGCTTTGATTGTTGTTATTTTGGGTGGTGTAGGTAGTTTGTTTGGTACCTTTATTTCAAGTTTTATTATCGGTATTGTCTACACATTTGGCATATTTCTAGTACCCGATTTGGCATATGTCATCTTGTTTCTGCCTATGGTGGTTGTTATCGCCTTCAAACCAAACGGCCTATTTGGAAAAGTCTCTACATGAAACCCTTACTTGTACTGTTGGGGGTCATTATTGTGGCCTGCCTTCCATTCATGGCAGGAGAATACTTTGTTAATTTAGGCAGTCAAATTTTGATGGCTGTTATTTTTGCTTCGAGCCTAAATCTTTTGGTCGGTTACGCTGGGTTAACATCACTGGGCCATGCAACCTACTTAGGGCTGGCCGCCTATTTTTCTGCATGGTTCAGTTTAAAATTTGGGCTTGATCATGCTGTGACAGCACCGCTAGCGCTCTTGCTTACAACATTGATGGGCATGTTATTTGGCTGGATTGCACTTCGTGCAACAGGTTTGGGTTTTTTAATGCTCACTCTAGCCTTGTCACAAATTATATGGGGCTTAAGTTATCGTTGGGTGTCTGTGACAAACGGTGACAATGGTTTGGCTGGTCTTACACGCCCCGCACCTTTTGGTATTGATTTAGACATAAGTGCCAATTTCTTTTGGTTTTCTTTGATTATCACTGTGCTTTGTATCGGTGCAATTACTCTTTTTGTAAAATCTCCCTTTGGCGCATCGGTTCGTGGCACGCGAGATCAGCCACGGCGCTTGAGCGCATTGGGTTATAACGTATGGGCTATTCGTTGGTTCACCTTTGTTTTTGCTAGTTTCTTGGGTGCAATATCGGGCTTGCTATATGTGTATTTTCATAAATATATTCACCCCAGCGTTTTAGCAATTTCAGTTTCAGCTGAGGCTTTGTTAAGTGTTATTGCGGGCGGTGCTGGCACAATTATTGGTCCAATACTGGGCGCCATACTGGTAGTCATGCTTAAAAATTATGCCTCTGCCTATATTGAACGTTGGAATATGCTGTTGGGCTTCGTTTTCTTGTTTATTGTGATTTTTTTGCCTAAAGGAATGATTTCTTTACGTTTATGGCGCAACAACAAAACGGATGAAAAGCCATGACACTTGCGCTAGAGGTCAAAGAGCTTCGCAAAAGCTTTGGTGGTGTTGCCGTCACTCAGGGCATAAACTTATCTGTTCAGCCAGGTGAGCGCCGGCTCATCATTGGCCCTAATGGCGCGGGTAAAACGACTCTATTTAATCAAATCGCGGGTGAACTTCAGCCCGACAGTGGCAGCATTAAAGTGTTTGGGCATGACTTAACGCGTAAACCCGTTCATGTTCGCCCTCATTTTGGCTTGAGCCGTACCTATCAAATTATTAATCTTTTTAATAAAGATACCGTGTTGCACAATGTAGCACTGGCGCTTATTGGCATTAGTCGACGTCGTTTCAATTGGTTTAAGCCGTTACAGGTTACAGACGCAGTCTACGAGCAGGCACAATCTGTTTTAGAAGGCGTTGGTTTAGCTGACAGTGCTAGTCGGCAAGTGGGTGAAATGTCTTATGGTGAACAGCGCCGAGTAGAGATAGCAGTGGCTATGTCGCAGTCACCTAAACTACTTTTGCTTGATGAACCTTTAGCAGGTTTATCTCATGATGAACGGGTGTTGATTAGAGATTTAATCTCAAGCCTTCCTAGAAGCACGACAATTGTAATGATTGAGCACGATATGGATGTTGCTTTAGCTTTTGCTGAAAAAATTTCAGTCTTGCATTACGGTAGCTTAATCGTTGAAGGTGACCGAGACACAGTGGTTAATCATCCTCGCACAAGAGAGGTTTATCTTGGCCAATGATCTATTAACCCTTAACAATATTCACGCAAGTTATGGTAGCAGCCGTGTACTGCACGGCGTTTCATTCTCTTTGAAACAAGGGGAATTACTAGCGCTTTTAGGGCGAAATGGTGCGGGTAAAACCACCACAATGTTGACCCTTTCTGGTTTGTTGCCTGCAAACAAAGGTGAGATTTTGTTGCGTGATAAACGTACTGATAACTTAACGCCTGAAGCCATTGCGCGGCAAGGCATTCGCTTGGTGCCACAAGGTAGGCGTGTGTTTGCAAATTTAAGCGTGGAAGAAAATTTAATAGTTGCGTCACAACGTAGAAAAATTGCAGTGACATGGAATATTGCACGAGTCTATGAGATGTTTCCTCAGCTTAAATCTCGTACTAAACAGCGCGCGGGTACGTTATCAGGTGGTGAACAACAAATGTTGGTTATTGGTCGGGCTCTGATGGGTAACCCCGATGTGCTGCTACTTGATGAACCATCTGAAGGTTTAGCGCCGTTGATTGTTAATGAAGTCAACGAATCTATACTTAAACTAAAAAATGAAGGTTTATCAATCATTTTGGTTGAACAAAATTTCAAGGTGGCTAAGGCTTTAGCTGACCACATTGTTGTTTTAAATATTGGTCAAGTCGTCTTTAACGGAAGAGCGACTGAGGTTATGCAAAACCCCGAGCTGGCCACACGGCATCTTGGAATTTTTTAAATTTTTATTAAAGAGGTTATATGTTTTTTACTTGCTCACCCCTTTGTACCGATCCTGCTCATCAACACAGGGTAGCGGAACGTATGTCGCGTTCTACATCGGTAACCAGCCAAGCAGCGACTAAAACGGTAGCTAAAAGTCTGGTAAAAGTTGCCGCAAAACCAAGCACAAAAAAAACGGTACGAAATAGCCAAGGAAAACTTAAAGTAGTTGACGTTCATTGCCATTATTTGAACCCGACCGTGAGTCAAAAAACAGCCCATTTGAATGTTGCTCAGTACGACCCAACCGTAATATTTGCAAACGATTTAACAAACGAAACCAATATTAAGCAAATGAAAGATCGTGCTCCAAAATTAATGGGCATTGAAACTCGGCTTAAAGACATGGACCGCATGGGTGTTGATATTCAGGCTGTCGCCCCAGCGCCCTATCAGTATTATTACTTTACTGAACCTGCATATGGTGCCGAACTTGCACGTGAAGTGAATGAAGGTATTGCAAACGTGGTGTCGCAGCACCCTGATCGATTTGTAGGTATGGGGTCTGTACCCCTTCAAAATGCTGAGCTCGCAGTTAAAGAACTAGAATACTGTGTCAAAAAACTAGGCTTGCGTGGCGTCGAAATAAACACCAATGTGAACGGTTTAAATTTGACTGACCCTAGCCTAGGTTTAGAAAAGTTCTTTGCTAAAGCTAACGAATTGGGCACTGTGATTTTTATGCATCCGTTGGGGTATACGCAGGGTGATCGTTTGCGCAATCACTATTTTAACAACGTCATTGGTAACCCTTTAGAAACGACTGTTGCTGTGAGCCACCTCATTTTTGATGGTGTTGTGGCACGTTACCCAAAAATTAAATTTTTAGCGGCTCATGGCGGTGGTTACATCGCACATTACTGGGCACGTATGGACCATGCTTGGCGCGCGCGACCCGACACAAGAACAGTTATTAAGAAAAAACCTTCTAGCTATTTAGAAAAGTTTTATTTTGACACCATTACTTTTGATCCACGTATGCTTAAACAATTAATAGACCGTTACGGTGCAGACCATGTCATGCTTGGCACAGACTACCCCTACGACATGGGCGAAGACGACCCTCGCGGTTTAATTGCTGGTGTTAGTCGTCTGAGCGCTGCCGATCGTCGACTGATTGAAGGTGGTAACGCCATGAAATTATTCAAAATAAAATAATATTTAAGTGATCCCTATATGAAAATTTCTATTTTGGGAACCGGACGAATGGGTAGTGCTATGGCCGAGCACTTACTCGATTTGGGTCATAGTTTGACCGTGTGGAATCGAACGCAATCAAAGGCGCAAAAGTTACTAGACATAGGTGCAAATTGGGCAGATACCCCCACACAAGCCACTGCAAATAGCGATGTTGTTATTTCTGTTCTCACAGATGCGCATGCTATAGAGCAGGCTTATGCTGGCCAAGCGGGCGTTCTAAGTGGGAATATATTAGGTAAATTATTTATTGATATGAGTACGGTTCGACCTGTCACAACGATCGCGCTTGCAAAGAAATTAAAGCATGCTCAGGCTCATTTTGTAGAGTGCCCTGTTGGGGGTACAGTTGGTCCAGCCCGAGACGGAAAACTGTTAGGTTTAGCCGGTGCCTCAAAAGAAGATTTTGACATGGCTAAACCTTTATTAGATCAGCTTTGTCGTCGTGTTGAACACGTTGGCGAAGTGGGTTCAGGGGCAAGTATGAAGTTAGCCATTAATTTACCGTTAATAGTTTACTGGCAGGCCTTGGCCGAAGCACTTGCTTTGGCAGCTCCCTCTGGTTTGAGCCCAGAAAAACTAATGAACATTATGTCTGACACATCAGGTGCACCCGCTATTTTGAAAGTGCGATCATCAGCCATTGTGTCTGCATTAAATGGCGAAGACTTAGGCCCCGCACATTTTAATATTGACTCTATTCGCAAAGACTTACGCACCATGATCGAAGAGGCGAGTGCGTTGGGTTATAGCTTGCCTACAGCTCAATCGACAATGGCGTCATTTGACCAGGCGTCTGCTAGTGGCTTAGGCCAAAGTGATGGCACCCAATTAGCTGCCTGGTGGTTAAAACAGTCTAATAAAAGTCAAACTGGCTCATAGCGTGACCGATATCAAACACAACCATCGAAAGGTTAAGCTTAACGCTGACCCTAATGCTTTTTTGTTGCATGTACTGCGCGAACAGTGTGATGATGCTTCTGTGCGATATGGTTGTGGTAGTCAGCATTGTGGTGCCTGTACGGTTTTAATTGATGGGCAAGCAGAAAACGCTTGTGGTGTGCCAGTGTGGTCAGTCGAAGGCAGAAATGTGCAAACGGCTCAAGGTTTGCCAGATGACGCCGTCGGCCGAGTTGTTTTGCAGGCTTTCATCGAAGAACAGGCAGCGCAATGTGGTTTTTGTGGCAGTGGCATTTTGATGAGAGTGACTGCTTTATTAAAACAACAACCTTCGGCTAACGAAGCATTGATTCGTGAAACGTTGTCACGTCATCTTTGCCGTTGTGGCGCCCACGCACGCATTTTGCGTGCTGTGCGGTTAGCACAAAAAAATCTAAAAAATGAAAACGTTATCTCCTAGTTTAACGACCTCACCGCTAGCAAAACAATGGTTGTGTTTTGCCAGTGAAGACCTTTTTGAGCTTCGTACTGGCAAAGTAGAATTAGGCCAAGGTATTTCTGCAGCCCTTATGCAGATAGCCTGTAATGCTCTTGGCGTTTTGCCATCACAAATTCGATGGGTTGCAGGTGATACATCTGAATCACCTGATGAAGGCTATACAGCAGGCAGTCAATCGATTGAAGTGGGTGGTGAAGCATGGCGTTGCGTTGGTGGTATTGTTCGAAGTCATTTTTCGCTTGCCGCTGCGCAATTTTTATCATGCAAAACGAATGATTTGAGTCTAAAGGCTGGAAGGTTTATTTCATTATCAGGTGAAAGTGTTTCTTATTACACGCTCGCACAAATTGAAAATAATGCATGGTTCAATTTACGATTAGATATAGAGCAACCTGAACCTGTTCTACTGCATATTGAAACAGCTCGTGTAAAAAGAGATGATTTATTAATAAAATTTACCGGTGCAGGTTTTATTCAAGATTTGAAATTACCTGACCTTTGGCATGCTCGAGTTTTGAGAGGCTTACACCCTGATTTATACCCTCTGGAATTAGACCTAGTTGCTTTAAACGCATTGCCAGGCATAGCACGGGTTTTGGTACAAAATAATTTTGTTGCGCTACTCAGTCGTGATGAAGGCGCACTGATTAAAGCCCATGCACAAGCGAAATTAATAACTAAGTGGTCTACCCCTAATTTGCCAATTGAATTAGATGCAGAAAAATTATTACCTTCCTTGCCATTCGTGAGTCATATGGTGGTAGAGTCAAAATCAGTTGATTTAGACCCTTGCTTACCAGCACATACCTTGCAGCGTCGCTATTCAAGGCCTTTTATTGCCCATGCATCAATTGGCCCCGCTTGCGCACTTGCAGAGTCTGTTGAAAGCGGAATTAAAGTTTGGTCACATTCCCAGGGCGTATTTAAGCTACGCGATCAAATTGCACAAGCACTGCACCTAAATCAGAATCAAGTTCAAGTTTGCCATGCACCAGGTGCCGGTTGTTATGGCCATAACGGTGCAGATGATGTTGCTTTTGATGCTGCATTTATTTCTTCTACCTGGGGTCTAAATGTTCGTGTCCAATGGAGCCGTGAAGACGAAATGAGTCTTTCACCTATGGGTGCAGCGAGTGTTGTTGATATAAAAGCAAGTATTAATGACGTCGGTCGCATATGTAATTGGACAACACAAGTTTGGTCGCCTACCCATTTGAACCGACCGGGTTGGGGCAATGGTATTCAACTTCTTGGTGCGTGGTCTGCTTTTGAAAACTGTTTAAGCCCGGCACCTAAAGACGTGCCATTGCCAACAGGCGGCGGTTTGCGTAATGCAATTCCTGCCTATGATGTTGGCGATCTTTCTATTGAACATCACTTTCTCGATACCTCTCCTGTTCGTGTCTCAGCATTAAGATCGTTAGGGGCGCATGCAAACGTATTCGCAATCGAGTCTTTTATAGACGAATTAAGTGATGCAGCAGGTATTGACCCTGTTGCTTTTCGTCTAAACCATCTGAGTGACCCCCGTGCACGTAATGTGATTGAACAGGTTGCAGCTCAAGCTAACTGGCATAAACGAGGTGAGGCAGGAACTGGGCATGGTTATGGTTTAGGTTACGCACGCTACAAAAATAAAGCAGGGTATTGCGCATTAATCGCACATGTTGAAGTTGCTGAACGCGTAAAAGTGCACAAGGTATGGGCTTGCGTTGATGCAGGCATGATAGTTCATCGAGATGGCTTGTTGAATCAAATTGAAGGCGGTATTTTGCAAGCTGTTAGCTGGAGCTTGCTTGAGTCTGTGCGTTGGAATGCCCAAGGCGTTTGTAGCCAAGACTGGGAAAACTATTCTATTTTGTCATTTAACGATGTTCCTGATTTAGATATTCAATTGGTCGATGCTGTGCAGCACCCAAGTCTTGGAAGTGGCGAAGTCGCTACGGGGCCTTGCGCGGCTGCACTGGGTAACGCTGTGGCGCACGCATTAGGTATTCGGGCCAGACATTTGCCGCTAAGCACCGAAAGATTGATGCAAGCGATTGAAGAGTCTAACGATTGATTAAAAAATATTAATCAATCAGATTAACCAAACAGACGATTCGTTTCAATAGTATGGGAATGCGCATGAAAATTAACATTAACGGTATTAATATAAATTATGAGATCTCAGGTAGTGGCCCTTGGGTCACCCTGTCTCATTCCTTGGCCGCAGATATTTATATGTGGGCGCCGCAATTGGCATCGCTTAATCAGCACTTTACTGTTTTACGTTACGACATTCGGGGTCACGGTCAAACTCAAGCCACAAAGGGCCCTTATACCTTTGAACAATTAGCTGATGATGCCTATCAATTGCTTAAGCATCTAGGCGTTGCGCGCACACACTGGGTCGGTTTATCTCTTGGTGGCATGATTGGTCAAGTTTTAGCCATTCATCACCCTCATTTAATAGACCACGCCGTTATTGCTGACAGCACGGGCAAAGCGGCACCAAATGCTGAAGTTGTTTGGGGTGAACGCATAACAATCGCGCTTACCCAAGGCATGACAGCTTTGGTACAACCCACGCTAACGCGTTGGTTCACGCAACCGTTTTTTGAAAGCCATACTGAATTAATGGCTCAAATCGGGCAAACCATTGAAAATACACAGGTTGATGGCTTTGCCGGTTGCTGTGCCGCCATATCAAAAATAAACACACACGAAGATTTAAAAAAACTAAATATTCCAGCCTTAATAATGGTTGGTGATCAAGATACAGGAACGCCACCCGCCGTTGCAGAGAAAATTCATGAGCATTGGCCTAATTCTAAGTATGTTGTTCTAAAAGACGCGGCGCATTTATCAAATATAGAGCAAGCCGATGCGTTTAATGACGCAGTCATAAATTTTATTAAGCATTAAATAATTAGCCATAAAAATAAATTTTAATTTTGGAACAACGATGACTGCTTTACTGAGCGCAAGAGCGCCTTACTCTGCTATTTTTGATAGACCAACTTTACAACTGCCTAATAATGATCGAATGTTGGTATGGTTGATTGTGAACGTAGAACACTGGAGCATTGAGAGAGCAATGCCTCGTACGGTTTTGAGCCCACCGATGGGGCAACCACTTATGCCAGATCTACCGAACTGGGCGTGGCATGAATATGGCATGCGTGTAGGGTTTTGGCGTATCTATGATGCCCTTAATAAACGGGGAATCGTTCCGACAATGGCCACTAATGGCATTGTCTGTGATTCTTACCCACTTATTGTAGAGATGGCGCTTAAAAAAGATTGGGAAATCATGGGGCATGGCTTTGTTCAAGGGCCTATGCACAAACTAGAAAATCAACAAGAGGCCATTCAATTAACAGTCGATACGATTAAACGATTTTCTGGCAAAGCACCTGTTGGTTGGGAGAGCCCTGGCCTAACAGAAAACGACTTCACTCTTGATTGTCTGTCTAAATCGGGTATTGAGTATGTTGCTGATTGGGTCTTAGATGATCAGCCCGTCTGGTTGAAAGCCCAACCAAAGCCAGTTTTATCTGTACCTTATACCGTTGAACTCAATGATATTCCGATGATGTTGTTGCAACAAAATCGGTCTGAAGAAATGCTATTGCGAGGAATTGATCACTTTGATCGGCTTTATCAAGAAAGCGAAACCATACCGCGAGTGATGGCCATCAGTATTCACCCATACGTGACGGGCGTTGCCCATCGTATTGGGTATTTTGAGAAACTACTTGATCATATTCAATCTCGTTCTGGTGTAGTGATACAAACAGGTGAACAAATTTCGAATTGGTATCGAGATCAAGTGCCTTACTAATTAGGCAGCCTTAGTCAACCCTACGCAGCCCTAGTCAGTAAAGCTTAAAGGGTTGAAATCATAAAATTCAATGGTTAAAATGATTTAATATTATTCATTTGGGTGGGTAATAGGCCCGAATTGTGGCGAGGGTATTCTTCTTTTTGATGCCAATTCATACGCAGAGGCAATCTCTAGAAGAATATCTTCCTTTCCAGGTTCTGCTCTAAAAACCAATGAAAATGGTAGACCTGGTGCAGGAATTTTTGTAGAGTAATCAACCGCTTTTGCTTGGTATGATTTTTTATCTGAACTTAATTCGTAAATAGCATCATAAGCTTCAGTCACATAACCTGCGGGAACGAGAACTTCTGTAAGGCCAGCATTGGGGCCGTATGTGATCTCATTTCGCAGGTGATTAATCAGACCGGGCTCTTCAGGCCAGCCTATTTTTGCTGGGGGTAGGGCGCTATGAAGCCTTACAAAAACATCTAACTTATTTTCTAAAATAACCATCATATCAACGCGCCTCAATAATTCACGCAACATAATGCGTTCATTAACGCCTTGTCGCCCGTTCAAAGGGTTTCTTGGGTCTTGAATATCTTCCCAGTTTTGAAAGGCTGATCGTTGATCGTCACCCCAAAATTTAGACTGAGCGTTAAGCGATGGCCAGTCTTTCAATCTTTCAACAAAGCCTTTTACTTTCCAGTCATCAGATCTTCGAGCTAGATATTGCTTAATATGGAAACGAAAGGTATTTGCTAAAATTTGCTCTTGAATGGTTGCAATGTTTAAATTTTTAGGGGGAACAATTCTTAAATCAGCAAGCTCAACAAGATAATCTATTGGGTCTAAGCTACCACTACCCAGTACAAGACCTGGTGCAAATTCGGTGGGTTTGATAGCAGCAACAAATTCAGGAAATACAGGGTCATTGTTCTTGTCTAAACGAAATAAGATATCAGGCATAAAAACAGGCACCAATCTAGCCAAAGCTTTTCTAAAATCAATTTTCATTGATTCACAATCTTGATCAGGCGTCCACAACGGGTCTGATGATTCCACAAGCGTGGCCCCCAGTTTTTTACCTAAAATTTGTTTGATCTCCATGGCTGCTTTTTGAATAATGGGTTCAACAGCCTTAGTGCCTGGGTTCAACATAGATTCGCGAATAACGCCAATTCGCTTACCTTGAAGTCGATGATCAAAATTTTCAGAGCAAATAAATTTTGAGTATGAAGGTAAAACAGATGATCGAGGTACTGCAGTGAAAGGGTCTCTAGGGTCGTAATAACCATTTTCTGGGTCTTTTAAAGCATCTAATATGACAGCGCAATCAGCCAGTGATTTGGCCAGAATGCCCGTGCGGTCACAATAAATATCGGCACCTATTGCCCCACCATCAAAACCAAGCATGGCTTTATGTGGCAAGATCAAAGAGACAGCATTGTGGTTTGCTGGGCCACGAGTTGATTGACGCGTTTCTTCTCCAAGGCTAGCCATCACTAAATTAGCACTGACTGATACGCCTGACCCTGAGCTAGACCCTAACGATGCAGATCTCGTTGTATCGTAAGGGTTAGAAGGGTTGCCAGCCCATGTTGACCGCTGAAAACCAGATACCGATGGCAATACTTTTTCAGGGTTATGTTTACCGCCTGGGTCTCCAGCTCGCCCGTTATATTCCGTCATAACCGCTTTAGCAAAAATGATTGCGCCTTTTTTTCGTAATTGATCAACAAGCAAGTGATCTTGAGCTGGAAAATCAATGTCATAGTTTGCATCGCCTCCGCCAGTCGAGCGCATGTCTTTTGTATCGAACGCGTCTTTAAAAGAAAAAACAACGCCATACAAAGGTAACTGATCAAGCGGTGGGTTATTCCCATGCTGAGCGTCAAGATCGGCGGCTTGCTCTAATGCATCTGGAAATTGTCTAAATAGTTCACATACGGCTGGAGCCCCATCGGGTAGTGGCCCCATTGATGGATGCAAATCATAATCACCTCTACAGGTTACTGAGCGCTCACCACGTATATTCAATGTGGCAAGTGCATTTAATTGCCCAGCATTCGGTTTACCAACAATCATGCCAAACTGTTGGTAAATCTCAGGGTTCGAAGCCGTTTTTTCCATACGCCCAAACTCAATAGGCGGGCCTTCATAGTGGTTTAAATTAGGTAGTAATGTGTCTATAGATATAGTGTTGGTTGGAAAATCAATGGCCTTATTCGCTCGAACAACGCCTGGTACGGGTTCGATGTCTGATCCCGTAGGGGTGACCAAAAGGCTTGAGGGTGAGTTATAGGCTTGCGAGCGAGAGATGTATTGTTTGACTACCGCTACGCAATTAGTTTTGTTTGCCAAAATTGCATCATGTAGCGTTTTAATACTAGATTCCTCTACTTGATAATTAAGAGATTTTTGTTTTTTTTTAAACATTTTATTTCCAAAAAATATTAATAAAAAAATATATCTTTGGTACCCCATATTAGCTTTAGAGAGACCCCGAATAGTGCTATTTGAACCAAAGTAAAAAATAAAGCATCTGGAATTTTTTTAGTCAAAATAGCACCAAGATAAGTTCCACCTATTGCAAACGGTATTAATACTAATGCACTTCTTAAATCGTTTGCAGTGTACGGCTGTAAATCTTGATAAGGAATAATTTTAGCTAAATTGATAACGGCAAAAACTAACGTTGCTGTTCCAGCAAAGACCAGCTTTTGTAATTTTTGGGGTAAAACAAATACTTGAAAGGGTGGCGCACCAGAATGTGAAATAAAGCTGGTAAAGCCAGACAAAGTACCCCAAAAAAGACCTGATAAAACTTTTGGTTTATTTGGATGTTGAATACTTTTTTTTCTTAGCCAAATATTTAAACAAAAAATTACGCCCATCAACCCGATAAGTAATGTGACCATTTTTTCTGAAATCATACTGGCGGTAAACCAACCTACTAAAAAACCAAAAATGCCTGCAGGTATTAAAACTTTTAAATTCCATGAACTAAAGTTTTGCGGTACAGCCACATGCCGATTAAATCTGATATTACATAGATTGGTAATAACAAAGTAGTTGCTTTTAGGGGTGAAATAACAAGAGACAAGATGGGTACAACCAATGTGCCAATTGAAGGTAAGCCACCTTTAGAAAGCCCGACAAAAATTGCACCTAATGCTGCGTATGAGAAGTAAGACCAATCAAACCATGAATAAAAATTCATTAAAATAACCTTAAAATATTCGAGTTACGGCCTGATTCAATTTAATTTAAACCCGCACCCGCACCCGCACCCGCACCCGCAATGGCAAAAATATAACCTTTCTGATCGATCAAGACATTCATCTTGTTTACTAAGAAAAACTATTTAAAGTTCTTCATGGCTTAAGCATGCAAGCCTTACTTAGACACAAGATTTTGCACAGGCTTATGAGCCATCGTTTATGTTTCTAATATTTAATTTAGATATTTTAATATTTAAACGAGGTCTTTGTTCAAGTATCCACGACATTTTTAATATTTTATTATTCAATTGAGTGTTCATACCAAACCACGAGAAAATGTACATAATTAGGCTATGATTTTCAGTTATGAAAACATACTTAATTGCAACCATACCCGGTGATGGCATCGGTAAAGAAGTGATACCTGCAGGTCAAAAAGTGCTTGAAGCCTTGGCCAGCAAAAGCCAGCATTTTCAATTCCAGTTTGAAAACTTTGACTGGGGTGGTGACTATTACCGTAAACATGGCGTCATGATGCCAGATGACGGTTTAAATGCCTTGCGCGATAAAGATGCAATATTGTTTGGTTCCGCAGGTGACCCTAATATTCC
>JBDNHM010000232.1:0-1487 GCA_041688825.1 Burkholderiaceae bacterium
CGATTAATTTAGGTACAGGCAAAGGTTGTAGTGTTTTAGAGCTTGTTAAAACGTTTGAGTCAGTTAACAACGTAAAGGTACCCTTACAATTCGTCAACAGACGTGCGGGCGACATTGCAACGTGCTATGCCGACACACAAAAAGCATTAAGCACTTTAAACTGGGTCGCCACCCGCAGCTTGGCTGACATGTGCCAGAGCGCATGGCAATTTGAAAAAAATTCATCAAAGCAATAAATCATATGACTGATAAAAATTCTTCCGCCACGTTAAGCAGCAAAAGCAAAAGCCCAGCCAACCCAACTTACCCAATTACCCCCATTATTCTCTGTGGTGGTTCAGGTACACGCCTGTGGCCCTTGTCACGGCAAAGCTTCCCCAAACAATTTGTGCCTTTAATCGGCAATAAAAGCTTACTGCAGTTAACGCTTGAGCGTACTGACTTGTTTGGTTCTGCACCCATATTAATTGGCTCTGAAGCCCAGCGCTTTAGGATGCTTGATGTATTAGAGGCTTCGCGCAACTCAAGCAGCACTGTCATTCTTGAACCTATCGCGCGCAACACCGCTGCTGCGATGGCTTTGGGTGCTTTGCAGGTTTTAAAAGCGCACGCATCAGCGCCTCAAACTGCCAAATCATTACTACTATTTTGCCCTGCTGATCACCATATACCTGATCTACCACTATTTCACGATACCGTCATGCAGGGTGCCCAAGCTGCTTTAAATGGCGAAATCGTTACCTTTGGTGTGGTACCTACATACCCAAGTTCAGCTTATGGCTATATACAAACGCATGCACAGTCTGACCAAGCGCCCAGCGCTGTTTTTAAAGTCGACCGCTTCATAGAGAAACCGCAAGCACCAAAAGCCCAAGCGCTGATTTTACAAGGCAAGGTTTGCTGGCATGCGGGTATCTTTTTGTGTACGGCTGAGGTTTTACTTAAAGCCTTAAAGGAACACGCACCTGATATCTTAGCCAGTTGCGAAGCAGCCATGAGTGCCGCTACTGAAACAATTACAAGCCAAGGCGAACGCCTTGTTCAACCGAATCTTAATGATTTAAAAACTTGCCGCTCTGAAAGCATAGACTATGCAGTGATGGAGCACGCCACCAACATTTCTTTGGTCAAATTCACAGGCCAATGGAGCGATGTCGGTAGTTGGAATGCCGTGGCCAACTTAACCCCAGCTGATGCATCGGGCAACCGTATTGAGGGCCATGGGGTCGCCCACTTAAGCCAAAACACTTTCATTCACGCCCCCACCCGGCCAGCTGTAGCCCTAGGCACTCAAGACTTACTAATCATCGACACCCCTGATGCAATCTTAGTCTTAGCCCAAAGCCATGCCGAGCAAGTCAAAGAAGTGGTGGCGCAACTACAAACTCAAAATAAATCACAAGCCATCACACACCGTAAAGTTGCCCGCCCCTGGGGCTGGTACGACAGCATTGATACGGGTGAACGCTTTCAGGTCAAACGCATTA
>JBDNHM010000233.1:0-2036 GCA_041688825.1 Burkholderiaceae bacterium
ACCACGAATGGCTTCAAGCCCAACTTTGGCCTTAAACTCAGAACTGTGAATCTGGCGCTTCTTAACTAAGCTCATTTTGTGTAACCCTTTTAACTTAGGCTACAGCTTAAACTACTGTCTCAAACATTGGGTCCACTATAGTCGATACCCAAGGTGCCTATACAAAGCCCACCGATTTCACAGCTTCGAATTGGACAAACTACCTAACTCAATTAGGTCCCACATTAGATGTAAAGCCCATAAAATTGGCCGGTATTTTTAATGGCGCCGCTGATGCCAGCGGTGAGTGGCATAACCAAGCTTTTTACAGCTATGCCGTGACCTTTGATGGTGCCAATTTTGTTTTAACACCAGACGATATTAGCCAAGTCAAGGGTATTGTCAAAATTACGTCAGCCAACTTGGCGGCTAATATTTATGCCGTTGATGCCTTGGCAACAGCCAATATTTATTCTATTGTAAATGGTCAAGAAGTCTTATACGAAGAGAATGCTTTTGTTGGCGCAAACGATCAGTTTGGTAAGCTTTTTACGCAATTGCTGACTGGTTTAGATCTGGGTTATTTTGGCCAAACAGGTTTGTCACCCAACCAAAATGCATTAAATACAAATTCAAAAGTAATATCAATAACACGTGGAACTGGAGCCCGATCTACGCATTTGGAGATAAGCTAGTCGCGGGTGGTGCCGTTACGCCAACGTTTGACGCTTATTCTAAGGTGTTTTTTGACAACACAAATTCTTACGGTTCACAATACTCTGACAATGCAATGAGTCAGTTTGCTGTGGGCGGGCCACTGATTAATCTTTTTGAAACCGTAAACGGTGTCAATCAAAACGTAAGTGCCAGCCAAATTACCTTAAAGGTTTTTGGTGATGCAGAACTGCCGACAGGCTATACCGAACCCAAGATTTATGACTATATTGCTTCAGATTCTTATAGTACGTTTTCTTCATTTGATGGCGTGCCTCTTGTTAATTTTGTTGTAAGCCTTGGCATACCTGCGGGTACCCCTAATGGCGGTGATGCTAATGTGGGGGCTAACCGTTTATCAGAGACGTCTTGGTTCGCAGACCCCTCAAAGTTTGCCCTTTCTTATGAATACCTTAAAGATTCAAGCAATTGGTCTACACCTACCTTCGTTTATGCGGAATCAAACGACCCCACTCAGTTGTGGTCGCAATGGACATTGAACCCAAACGGTGGGGATGCAGCCATTACTTCTGGCACGCAAGCAGGCCAACAGGGTGTGGGTTCTCTGTTGCTAAACAATATCCCCATTTCAGCCACGGTAGGGGGTGTCACTTGGCACCGCATTAGCGTTTATGACAAAACAGTAGCAAATTGGCAAAGCGCTCCCCTTAAGTCGTTCAACGTCTACACCACATCAGACGGTAATGGTCAGTTTTATTTTCAAGATGGCAAGCTTGCTGTTGATGGTGGTGCTGTATTTAGCGTTTCAAGTGAAGCTTCTGGCGTATCTTCAACACTCAATTTGCTCGTGGGGGCAGGTGCTTTTATAGACCCAGAGCTGTTACAGGCGTTTGCTAAACCGGGTGCTGACTTTGCTACATCGGGCACTGCCCCTTCGGCGCCTGTTGCTGGCTCGTTGAGTGGCCAGGAGTTCACCGCCGAAGCGGGTCAAGACTCAATGTTGACACCCAGTGCGAGTGCAAAAGTAAATAACCTTGCTTTTGCTTGGACAGGTCAAGACTTATCTGCAAGCACATCAACAAGCGATTGGGTGAAGTATTACACCAACAAAGTTTCTGCCGAACATACAGTAAAAGTTACTTGGTCATTATTTAGCGGAAAAAACCACGGTACCAACGGAAGCATTGAAACAATCGCTGATATTGATGGCAAATGGTTGACTGATCTTGCCCGAATTACTCCGGGTAAATACAACGTCAACATGATTGAGTATGAAATGGTAAACGGGGTGCCTGTACAGTTTGCGCAAGTAAGCAGTACGCTAGTGTTGCTGGTTGGTGGTTCAGGCCCCACACCTGGCCCAACACCAGGCCCCACACCTG
>JBDNHM010000234.1:0-1791 GCA_041688825.1 Burkholderiaceae bacterium
CCGCTATTCAAATTAAGTGGCCCCATATTGACTTTACCTAGAACTGTAAAGCGTTTGGTGGCGTTATCGGTTGATTTGAGCCTATGTGTTTTAACGGTGTGGCTGGCCTATTACTTACGCTTAGATGAATTTATTAGCTTAACTCGCGGAAGTTTTTGGGCATCTGGTGCTAAATGGGCAATGCTGACATCGGTTTGTATTGCTTTGCCTATCTTTGTTATTTCGGGGTTATACCGAGCTATTTTTCGGTATAACGGTTTACCTGCAGGTATATCGATCACGCGCGCGGTTGCTGTGTATGGTGCGTTGTATGCGGTCATTTTTACAGTTGTTGGTTTCGAAGGTGTGCCTCGAACGATAGGCATTATTCAACCTATTTTGTTGTTACTGTTTGTAGGAGCTTCGCGCGCACTCGCGCGCATTTGGTTAGGTGATCGATATCAAACAATCTTAAGGCGCGCATCTCGGCCTAAAATTTTAATTTACGGTTCTGGCAGTGCGGGCCGTCAACTTGCTGCTGCGATGGTAAACAGTCATGAAATGCAGGTGGTAGGTTTTTTAGACGATGACAAACGTTTGCACAAGCAAATATTGAATGGTCAACCCATTTACAACCCAGCTAAGCTTGCTGATTTGGTGTCAACGTTAGAAATTAGTGATGTATTGTTGGCTATGCCAAGTAGTAGCCGTAAACGCCGTAACGAGATTTTGAATCGCTTTAAAGGCGTACCCGTTTTAGTGCGCACACTGCCAGATTTTAATGATATTGCACAAGGCAAGGTCAATATTTCAGACCTTAAAGAGCTCGATATTGACGACCTGCTTGGGCGCGAAGCCGTTGTACCTAATCAAGATTTGTTATCGAAAAATATTGTTGGTAAAGTTGTATTGGTAACGGGTGCGGGTGGGTCGATTGGTAGTGAGTTGTGCCGTCAAATACTGGCAACTGGCCCTTCTAAATTATTATTAATCGAACAAAGTGAATTCGCGCTTTATGCCATTAACCAAGAGCTAGAAAGTAAAATAATTGATGGCCGCGTGGTGTTGGTGCCACTATTGGCATCGGTTCAGCATGCTGATCGCATGAATGAAATCATGTCAACATGGCGACCTGATACGGTCTACCATGCTGCAGCATACAAGCATGTGCCTTTGGTAGAGCATAACCCTGCAGAGGGAATAAGAAATAATGTTTTAGGCACGTTAAGAACGGCACAAGCCGCTGCAGCGAATGGTGTGGCTGATTTTGTTTTGATCAGTACTGATAAAGCCGTTAGGTCAACCAATATTATGGGGGCTAGCAAACGATTAGCTGAAATGGTTCTACAAGCCTTAGCTCAAACGAGTTTAAACACTAAATTTAGTATGGTGCGCTTTGGTAACGTATTGGGTTCATCAGGCTCTGTTGTACCAAGGTTTCGTCAGCAAATACGGGATGGTGGGCCCATAACCTTGACCCATGCCGACATCACTAGATACTTCATGACCATTCCTGAAGCTGCACAGCTTGTCATTCAAGCCGGCGCCATGGCCAAAGGCGGCGATGTATTTGTCTTAGATATGGGCGAGTCAGTTAAGATTATTGATTTAGCAAAACGCATGGTTGAATTGTCTGGCCTAACCGTTAAAGACGATCAAAACCCACATGGCGATATTGAAATTGACATCACAGGTTTGCGGCCCGGTGAAAAGCTTTATGAAGAGCTTTTAATCGGCAATAACCCAGAGCTGACCACGCACCCCAGAATTATGAAAGCCCACGAAGAGTTTTTAGCTTGGGCGGTTATAGAA
>JBDNHM010000235.1:0-1680 GCA_041688825.1 Burkholderiaceae bacterium
AACGCCGCCTTGGCCTTCGATATGAGTGCAGCGCGAATTGAGGTGGTGTGACAATTGAATTTTTAGGTCAATTTTGGCTTGATGCAACAACGCTTGACTCGTCGCAGACCACCGAACAAATGTATGGGTATCAGCTTTCCACACATTAACAAGCTCTAAATGGTTGGGTTGCATATTGATTCAAATGACGAGTTCAGGTTTAAAGTACCTTGTAACTTATAACTTAAACCAAGTATTTAGATGCTGTAAAGCGTTAGTGGCACGACTAAAACCAAAAGTAAAACCATCATCTGCTTGCCCTTTGCTGGCTTGAGTCATTTGTTGCTTAAACTTGTTGGTGTCAATAAGGTCTTTGAGCCCGGGGTGTAGGTTGGCTTCAAGCTCTCTTGCTGTATGAACTACTTTCAAAATACCTGATGTTTTCATTTTATTCAGTAGTTGGCCATAACCCATGTCTTTAGTAGGTTTCCATGCCACACGTTTAGGAACGATGCCATCGATTGCACGGCGATGTAAATAACGCCCTATACCTTTAGGGCCTACTTTTTCAATGCTGGGGGTTGAAAGGTATTGCTGAACAAGCCGACTGTCCCATAAAGGCCAGCGATAATCAACGCCATAGGCGGCTGCCATAACTGTACAATTTTCTAGTCGAGTAGTGAGTTGCATTTTTGTCAAATGATATTGCAAAATAAAATCGTTCGTGCGGCGGTAAGGTTTATCGTATATAGCCGTTTCCATATATTGCTCATATAAATTAAGTCGCTCTACGACTTCTGGGCGCAACAACTGGTGTGGCCAACGCTCGTTCCATGCTTTTAAAAAGAGGGGGTTATGCCCCTTTGTTTGTCTGCCTAATGTCAAGGCTTTGATCAAGCGTAAGCTGCGACTAATTGGGTCACCGGGTAGTATGTTCCATAACGCAGCATAATGACCGCCATCGACTAACTCTCGCCTAAGGTGCATACCGTTATTAGTAACAACTTCATCACCCCCAAACCCTGAGTGCAAAGTGCGAATGCCACGCTTTTGGCATTCTTCATAAAATGGCACGTGCCCTGAAGCGTTACTGTGCTCTTCTGGGTAACCTAAAATAGTGAGTGATTTTTCGATATTGCTTTGCTGGTAATCAGAGCTTAATTGCCCAGTGATGATGTAATTATGGCGTATGTTTTTAGCTTGACTGGTTTCTAATATAAAGGCGGGTTCAAGTTCACACATAGCAAAACCAAAACTATGTAAGCGGTCTCCTGGTTCACCTAAAAATTGTGCAAGATAAGCCGTAATGGTAGCTGAGTCAATACCACCGCTATTTTCTGTTCCCATTGGTGCGTCGTGATCCATGCGGCATCGAATGGCTTCTTCTAATACTGCTTGGTAATCGTCGACCCAACGTTTGTCGCGTTTGGTAGCGAAAGGCGAATCATCACGCCAAACATGGTAGCGCTGTACTTTAATTTTGCCATCATTGGTGTAGGTTAACCAATGGCCAGGGGCCAGTTTTTTTATTTCTTTGTAGGCCGTTTCAGTTTGACTTGAAGACAGGTGTAATAAGTAGCTAGCAGCCCAATCGATGTCTTTCGTAGCAGGCAGTTTGCAACGACTTTGAAGTTGAGGAATACTAGAGCCCCAACTGATCTTTGCGTTGTCAATTCGATAGTAAAGAGGTTTGACACCTAG
>JBDNHM010000032.1:0-1383 GCA_041688825.1 Burkholderiaceae bacterium
ATTAGGTCAAGAAACTGTAGGCCACGATTGGTGTATTTTTTAGCAATTGAAATGACCAGACGTAAGTTGGCTTCGGTCATTTCGCGTTTAGCTTTACGAGCTTTGGCTTCACCGGTTGCCATGCGCTTGTTCACTTCTTTTAAGTCTTTAAGCGGTAAGACAACTCGTGTTTGCAGGTCGATCATCTTTTGTTGTAACTCTTGTACGTCAGGTATGTGACGTTCAAGAATGACTGAATAGGCATGACCAGCTTTGACTTCTTGTATGACCCAATCAAGATTGGTTTCATTACCTGGGAAGGTCTTAATAAAATGACTACGTGGCATGCCGGTACGATCAACACACGTATACAAGATTGAGCGTTCGAGTTGACGCACCTCTTCAACTTGTACGCGTAGCGTGTCAGCCAAGCAATCTACCATTTTAGCGGTAAACCGAATGCCCATCATTTCGGTCATGATCACTTCTTGCGATGCTAGGTAAGGCTCTAAGCGGTAACCTGAACTCTCATACGCCGCCCGCATTTTTTCAAAATGCGTCGCAATCGTATCAAACTTAGCTAAGCCTTTCACGCGCAAATCTTCAAGCTGCTTACTACTCATACCAACAGCTGGGCCGTCTTCTTCCGTGTCGTCTGCAAAACCGGCACCCGCATACTCTTCACCATCTTCAGGGTCAACCAAGCCGTCAATAATTTCATCTATTTGAGCGGTACCACCTTTGACTTTTTGAACATGCAACAAGATTTCGTTAATGGTGGTTGGGCAAGCAGAAATAGCCATCACCATGTGCTTCAAACCATCTTCAATACGCTTAGCGATTTCAACTTCACCTTCACGCGTCAACAGTTCTACCGTACCAATTTCACGCATATACATACGCACAGGGTCTGTGGTGCGTCCAAAATCTGAATCAACGACTGATAATACTAGATCTGTCACTTCTTCTATGTCATCAATTGAGATAGAAACGGCGTACAAACTAGGTAAAAAGAAATCAACATCAGGGGCTTGTTCGAAGACTGCAATACCTATGTCACCAAAGGCGCCGACAATGCCATCAATGGCCTCAGCGTCAACTAAGTCGTCTGGTAAATGATCGTTGATTCCATTGTAAGTTAGATAACCTCGATCTATACCGAGCTGAATCAAAAGCTTTAGACGGTTACGACGTGCTTCGTAATCTTCAGGCGTGAGCGGACCACGTGTAGCAACTTCACCGCGCCCCTCGGTTTTTTTGGCACCACGCTTAGGAATGGGTTTAAATTCGGGTTCAACTTCTGCCTCAACACTATCGCACAAGCTTTCAAGCAAGGTAGCAAGTTTAAGATGATAATTTGATTTGGCGATATCAGCAGCGGTCTCATTCAAGTCATTTAGAGCC
>JBDNHM010000236.1:0-7524 GCA_041688825.1 Burkholderiaceae bacterium
ACACCAGCGTTGCCGTTGTATCGATCGACGATGCGACCAAAACTGGTCCATGGCACGAATTCCATGACTTGCGAAAAGAGCGTTTTGCCGACATGCATGATTTATCCCCCAGAAGCTTATCTCTAGAAAATTAACCAAAAATGAATAATTTGTGTTCAAATCGGCACCAAATAAAATCGGCCTCTAGGCCACGCCAGTATTAGTTCTTACTGAAAATTAACCCGGTTAAGCCGGACAGCAGTGATCTCAAATGAAAACTAATAATCATGTCGTTCGCCCTTTTTTGATAGGTTCTGAATGGGTAACAGGCGGCGGTCAGCCTTTCAACTGCACAAACCCGGCCACAGGGCAAATCAACGCTGTGTTTGGGACTGCAGATGAAAAAGACGTTGCTAGAGCAGTTCAAACAGCCAAAGCGGCACAAGCCTGCCCATCATGGCGTCAATTATTTTCCCACCAAAGGGCAAGCATTCTGTATCGGCTAGCAAGTCTCGTAGAAGACAAAAAAGAATTTTTAGCAGATTTGCAAATGAAAGAGAATGGTAAGTTGTATAAAGAGTGTTTGGGTCAAGCCAAAGAAGCGGCAGCGACTTATCGCTATTTCGCTGGTATCTGCGAAACAATACCCGGTGAATTGGCGCCCACAAGAGGCGACCATTTATCATTAGTCACTTATGAACCTTATGGCGTAGTTGCTATCATTACGCCATGGAATTCGCCTTTAGTTCTAGAGGCTCAAAAGGTGGGCGCAGCGCTTGCAGCGGGTAACGCTGTTGTGTTGAAACCTTCAGAATTTACGCCCGAATCAGCATTGCAATTGGCAGAAATTGCGCTAAAAGCTGGCTTGCCCCCTGGTATATTGAATGTTTTGACAGGGGGGGGGGAAACAGGTGCCGCACTGGTTCGCCACCCTGACGTACGCATGATTTCTTTTACGGGTGGCACAGCCACAGGTAAGCGAATTGCTCGAGAAGCTGCAAATCGTTTAGCTGCCGTTGCTTTAGAGCTAGGCGGAAAGTCGCCTCATATCGTTTTTGCTGACGCTGACCTTGACCTTGCATTATCTGAAGTTTTGAATGGGGTATTTTCATCTTCAGGACAATCTTGTATTGCGGGTACTCGATTATTTGTTGAGCGCTCAATATACGAAGACTTTGTCGGTGCATTAGTGCAATTAAGCGCTGCTTTAAGAGTTGGGCCACCAGATGATCCAACTTCACAATTTGCACCTTTATCTTCTTTTACGCATCGAGATAAAGTTGAATCCATGGTTCAAATGGCTATCGAAGACGGCGCTACCGTATTGCTTGGTGGTGCACGGCCTGACGCACAACATTTGAGTAATGGGGCTTATTATTTGCCCACCATATTGGCTGGAATGGACAATAATTCACGTATTTGTCAACAAGAAGTCTTTGGGCCCGTACTATGTGTGCTGCCATTTGAATCTGAAGAAGCTTTAATTGAGCTAGCCAATGATAATGTTTTAGGCTTAGGTTGCGGAGTCTGGACAAAAGACTTTCCAAAAGCCTATCGTATTGCAAAGGCGATTGAAGCTGGAACTGTCTGGATCAATACCTACAAACGCTTAAGCGTTTCAGCACCATTCGGTGGCTTCAAAGAAAGCGGAATTGGCCGCGAAAAAGGTTTTTTAGGTATTCGTACATACCAAGAAACAAAAACTATAATAATTGGAATTTAGCCCTCTTTATATCAAAAATTAAATTATCTTAATAAACACTTTGGTATACACCAAAAAAAAAATTAAAACTAAAATGCATTACCGTTTAAATAGACTAGGCATCCATGAATGAACCTACAACGAATTCGCGTGAGCTTCGTTACGTGCTGCTCACTAAGACGTTACTTGGAAATATTGCAAAAGGGCAATATAAGGTCGGAGAGCTTTTGCCTAATGAGGCTCAACTTTGCAAGATTTTTGGAGTAAGTCGCACAACAGTGCGAGAAGCTCTACGCATTATCAGTGAACAAGGTGTCGTCGAAAAGTTGCATGGCATCGGTACTATAGTTAAAAATAAAGAGCCTAGACGTAATTTCGTCGTATCGGTCAATAGTGCTAATTTCATGCAGTATGGCATTGACACACAGCTATTAATGATAGATCGCAAAACTTTTTTATCTGATGCGACACACGTAAGACTTTTTGGTTGCCAACTCGGAGAAAAATGGCATCAAATACGTGGTGTCCGATCACCATTAGGCGATGAATTACATCCGGTTTCTTTACTGGAAATCTATCTTCCAGACAGATTTTGTGAGGTAGCCCAACAAGACATGATTAGCGACAAACCTTATCACCGAAGAATTATGGAACATAGCCATATTCCGTTTATTAATGTAGAGCAAGAGATTCAAGCGACCGCCATAAGTGCTGAGATTGCTCAACACTTAAATGTTCCGAAAGAACAACCCGGTCTTTTTGTATTGCGCCGTTTTATAGGCCCAGATAATCAGCTTATTCAAGCATCGGTCAATACACACCCTGGTGACCGTTTCTCATACCGATTTTATATGAATCAAGTGAGGTAGTGGTAGCGATAACTGTAATGGTATTTGTAAGGGTAATCGTGATGTTCAATTCATTTATTTACTTCTTGCAAAAAGTAGATTTGGTTTTTAACAACCTTTAAGATATTAAAGTGAATTGTCGCAAAGCAAATACCTACAAACTAAAATAAGCCACCTAGCTTTTGCGTCAAACTAGCTGCTGCTGCCTTAACAGTCAAAACATGACTGTCTACAAACCGCTCTTTTGGCAACGTAAGCGTGATGGCACCTAAGAGTTGCCCACTCGCATCAAAAACAGGCGCCGAGATGCCTGCAAGCTCTGGAACACGATCACCCACCAATGCAATCACTTTTTCTAAGCGAATTTGATCAAACAACTTGCCCTTAGCACCTGAGAATGCCATCAGTACTCGCCCCCCAGTTCCCCTGTTTAGAGGAATAATATCACCGGCACGAATCTGATCTGACAGCGCTTGCGGTGAGTTTATTCGAGAGAGAACGACACGATGCGCGCCTTGACGGACGTGAAATGATGCGCTTTCTTGGGTGGCTTGAACCAATTCACGCAAGATTGGAATCAATAGATCGTCTAAACCAAACGCAGTGGTGTAGACACTGAAAAGTTTTGCAACCGCGGGCCCCAGCGAATAACGTCCTTCATGTAACTTTTGTATCAGCTGCGCATGTAGTAATGATGCCAGCAGTCTGAGTACCGTGCTCTTAACCATGCCTGTACGATCTGCTAATTCCTGTAACGAAAGCGAGCGATCGTTCTTACCGAAAGTACCCAACAAAATTAACGAGCGGTCAACAGCCGCAACCCCACCTTTAGAGGTTGATGCTTTATCGACGGGTTTGGTTGGATATCGTGCCATGGTTTGGAGGGTCTTAGAAGTTTAGAAGAGAAACAACTTGACAGATAAATTACAAATAAAGTATTCTATTAGAAAGAATTTAATTCTATCAGATAAAACTATAAACCAAAAATTATTTAAACAAAACTGTTCATTTTTTAAGAAAAAATTCAATGCATATTATGGTAAGTGAAGTTGGCCCACGCGATGGTCTTCAAAGTATTAGCCGCATCATGCCAACGGCAGCGAAGCTGCGTTGGATAAAAGCATTGGCTGCAAGCGGGGTGCGCGAAATTGAGGTTGGATCATTTGTGCACCCTACTCTTTTGCCCCAAATGGCTGACACAGGTGAAGTTGTTCGTGAAGCCCTAAAGATTCCTGGTCTCACAGTGATGGCACTTGTTCCCAATTTAAAGGGGGCACAGAACGCGATAGCCTGCGGTGTCCACAAGATCACCGTACCCGTATCGGCCTCTCAGATGCATAATATGGCAAACGTGCGTATGACATGTGAACAGTCAATCGAAACCATTTCAAAAATTTGCCAATTACGCAACGAATTGAACAGTACAGTCGAAGTTGAGGTCGGTATTGCTTCAGCATTTGGTTGCACTCAAGAAGGTCAAGTATCTGAAGATTGGGTAATTGAAATGGCTCGGCGTTTAGCGCAAGTGGGTGTAGATTCTATTGGTTTATCAGATTCGGTAGGGTATGCCAATCCTACACAGGTTAAAAGAATGTTTACCCGGCTGATAGCGTTACTTGGCAGCAAGGCAGGGGGGGCGCACATGCATAATACGCGTGGGCAAGGCCTCGCAAATGCAGTTGCTGCAATTGATGCTGGAATTACCACCATTGATGCGTCCCAAGCGGGTATAGGTGGCTGCCCTTATGCGCCAGGCGCTACAGGTAACATCGTTACTGAAGACCTCGTTTACTTATTAGAGTCAATGGGACATGACACAGGTATCGACCTAGATCAACTGGTTGCAGCTCGCGCAATACTGATAGAAAACCTTCCAGGGGAAACACTTTATGGACATGTAGCAGACGCTGGTGTTGGAAAAGGCTTCAGATATGCTGACCCTTCTCGCATTAAACAACCCGCGAGCGCTGCGCAATGAGTAACAAACTATTGCCGACAGAGAAACCGCAAGAGTCTAAAAACTCAGTGGCACTACCTCTTCAAGGAATACGAGTAATTGAGCTCACGCACATGATGATGGGGCCTTCATGCGGTCTCGTGCTCGCAGACATGGGGGCCGATGTCATTAAAGTAGAGCCTGTTGGCAAAGCAGGCCAAGAAGGTGACCACACACGCTACCTTATAAGTTCTGGTGCGGGTTTTTTTGCTGCAGCCAACCGCAACAAGCGTAGCGTGATTTTTGACCTAGATACAAAAAAAGGGCGGTTAGCCGCGCAACGCTTGGCAAAATCTGCAGACGTACTGATTGAAAATTTTCGACCCGGCGCTATGACCGCAAAGGGTTTAGGTTATGAAGAGCTTCACAATCTAAATCCCCGTCTCATTTATTGCTCTCTCAAAGGATTTCTTTCTGGCCCTTATGAAAACCGAACAGCATTAGACGAAGTTGCACAAATGATGAGTGGGCTCGCATATATGACTGGGCCACCAGGTACCCCGTTGCGTGCAGGTGCCCCTGTTAACGACATGATGGGTGGCTTGTTTGGCGCGATTGCCATAATGGGCGCACTGCGGCAACGTGACATAACAGGTCTTGGGCAACAGGTTCAAAGCGGTCTTTTCGAAAACGCTGCTTGGCTTGTGTCGACCCATATGATGCAACATGCCGTATTAGGCATTTCGCCAGAACCGATGGCCGCTGGTAAACGGGCATGGGGCGTCTACGATATTTTCAAGTCTTCAGATGACATTAGCATTTTCATTGGTGTTGTAACCGAGCGGCAATGGAAAATTTTCACCACGGCTCTTGACGAACCTGAGTTACTAAACGCAGCATTCGCTTCCAATAACCAACGATCGCAATCACGCAACACACTCATTCCTCTCGTTTCAAAACTACTAGCCAAACATAGTTTCTCTAAACTCTGTACTTTGTGCGATGAAGCAGGTCTACCCTACTCACGCATAGCGAAACCATGGGACTTATTCGACGATCCACACCTCAATAGTAGCGACGGAGGAATGATTCCAATCACCTTGCCCGATGGACGTCAAGTCAAAGTGCCTGCACTACCGATGCAGTTCGGCACTCAGCGATTCGCTCTTCGCCGTGACCTGCCCCGACCTGGCGAGCACACAAGGGAAGTTCTTGACGAGTTAAATTGCCTGAACGACGATGGCCCTTTCCAATAATCAGCGTCAACCACAGTTAATTCGTTTGATCACTTTTAAACTAGACTGAAACCTTATAACGAGACCGCATAATGCCAATCTGGAATATGAGCTTTACACCACCCGATGTAATTGACGCAACCGTTCTTACTCGCTTACCAGATGAGTTTCGTAAGCCGCGCCAAACTGAATGGACTGACGCTAACAGGGGTGGACGAATGGTCGATAGCTTCATCGAAGGGCCTGTCTTTGACCGTGCTGGAAATTTGTTTGTTGTAGACATTCCATATGGCCGAATCTTTCGTATCTCAGTCGATCTCAAGTGGTCACTTGTTACAGAATACGATGGTTGGCCAAACGGTTTAGCCATTCATAAAGACGGCAGCATCTGGATTGCAGACTACCGCCACGGTATCTTGCGCATGAACCCAGACACAGGTAAGCGCGAGACTATTCTCGGCCACTGCAACAGTGAATCTTTCAAGGGAATAAACGACCTGACCTTTGACGCTCAGGGTGATCTATGGTTTACAGACCAAGGCCAATCTGGCCTGCAAGACCCAACAGGTCGAGTTTATCGTATGCGCACCAACGGCACGTTAGATTGTGTAATAAATAATGTACCCAGCCCAAATGGTCTTGTTGTAGATGATGCAAGCAAAGCAATATTTATTGCAGCGACACGATCAAATTCTATCTGGCGCGGGCCCATACAATCTAATGGACATGTAACCAAGGTTGCAGCCTTTCAGACATTCTTCGGCACAAGTGGTCCTGACGGTCTTGCACTAGATAATGAAGGGCGTCTTTGCATGGCACATAGCAGCCTCGCAGGTGTCTTCGTTATGGACGCGAAAGGCAACATAACTCAATTCGTCAAAAGTAATGTGGGAACAGTCGTCACTAACCTAGCCTATCGCCCAGGCACGAAACAACTTGTAATCACTGAATCAGAAAGCAGCAGCATACTTCAAGTGACTTTACCCGGAACAGGGCTACCGCTTTACTCGCATGCCTGATTAATAGGGTTATATTTTTATCAACGATCAAACATCTGCCCGGGTAGCCACAAAGCAAGCTCTGGCAGCCAGAAAAGCATAAAAATAAGAACATACAAAAGTGCACTAAAAGGTAAAGTTCCCAAAATAACTTGACCAAGCGTTGCGCGGGGGGCGATACTTTTTACAACGAACAGATTCATGCCTACGGGTGGTGTTACTTGCCCAAGTTCAATCAATACCACCATCAATACACCAAACCAAATGAGATCGATGCCGTAACTGTTTAAAATGGGTGTCAAAATCGGAATTGTAATGACCATCATGCCAATACTATCTATCACTAACCCAAGCAGTGTAAACAAAATGACAATGCCAATAAACAAACCAAATTGAGTCAAATTCAAAGATTTAAGTATTCCAGTTAGCTCGTCGGCAATTCCGACCATAGCCACCGCATAAGAAAATAAAAAAGCAGCATAAACGATAAAAAGCATTGCCCCGCTAGTCTGTACTGTGCGGTACAACGACTTGCGAAGTATCTGTAAATTGAATTGCCCCCAAAGCGAGGCGATAATGACAGCCAAGCATACACCCAGCGCAGCGGCCTCAGTCGGCGTAACAATACCAGTGTAGAGGCCCGTCATCACCCCAGCAATCAATAACGAAAAAGGAAGAATATCAGCGGCAGTTTGAAGCCACGACACCACTATTTGGTCTTTTTCTTGAGGGGCGAGGCTGGGATTTATAATGCAGCGAATACCCACGTAAATCATAAAAAGAGCGACTAAAACCAAGCCTGGAATTAAACCTGCCATGAAAAGGT
>JBDNHM010000237.1:0-1113 GCA_041688825.1 Burkholderiaceae bacterium
GGGGTTGCACTTAAGATTTTGCGAGTGCAAACCTGGCAGGAAGTACCCGAAGCCCTCAGCCACTTATGTCAAACTTTAAAAATTGACACTGTACATTGCAACCGTGAGCATGGTTTGTACGAGCGTCAACGCGATCAAGCAAGCTATAAAGTTTTAGCGCAAGCAGGCATTAACATGGTGGGCCATGACGGTAATACCTTGTTGCCGCCCGGTACAGTCAAAACCGGTAACGACGATTATTACCGCGTTTTTACGCCCTTTTCAAAAGCCTGCCGTATTAAGCTTAAAGCCAACTTAGCAAATCTTTTAACGCCGCTGGCTACCTTGCCGGCACAAGCCATACCAAAAGATATGGTTGCCGACGCTCTGGCAACACAGTGGCCTGAGTCAGAAGCGGCAATGGGTTTAGGTGAAGAACAGCGTTTAAACATGACTAAATGGTGGCCTGCGCGTTCAGACGACGTTTTAGCCCGTCTAAACAACTTTACACAAGCGTCTATTAACCAATATAAAGCGCAACGTGATTTGCCAGCTCAGCCCGGTACCAGCCAACTGTCGCCCTACTTGGCGTCTGGTTTGGTGTCAGCCCGCATGTGTTTATACAAAGCACTAAAAGAAAATACCGTTGATATCGAAAAAACAGGTGAAGGCGTTCACACTTGGGTTAGCGAAATTCTGTGGCGTGAGTTTTATCAACATTTGTTGCATGGCTACCCTAAACTTTCTATGTACCAACCCTTACGCGACGACACCATTGGTCTGCCTTGGCGCGACGCACCTGATGAGTTTGAGGCGTGGTGCAAGGGTCAAACAGGCATTCCCATTGTTGATGCCGCCATGCGACAACTTATCACCACCGGCTGGATGCACAACCGCCTGCGCATGGTTGTGGCGATGTTTTTAACCAAAAACCTATTAATTGACTGGCACAAAGGTGAAGCTTTTTTTATGCAACACCTAATTGATGGTGACTTAGCCGCCAACAACGGTGGTTGGCAATGGAGCGCTTCAACCGGGGCAGATTCTGCCCCCTACTTTCGTGTTTTTAACCCAGTCAGCCAATCAGAAAAATTTGATGCTGATGGGGTGTTTATAAAAAAATGGTTACCTGAA
>JBDNHM010000001.1:0-1991 GCA_041688825.1 Burkholderiaceae bacterium
ATATTGAGCGTTTATCACCATGAGCACACCCCATTTAGCGACTGACTCACAAGCCTTTCGTCTTGCCCTCGGGCGCTTTCCAACAGGCGTCACCATTGTGACCACTCAACTGCCTGGTCAAGCCCCCATGGGCTTAACAGTCAGTTCTTTTAACTCAGTTTCACTGAACCCGCCGTTAGTCGTCTGGAGCTTGTCTAAACAGTCGTCTTCGCGCCTCGCATTTCAAAACTGTGAACGTTATGTGATTCATGTGTTGGCTGCTGATCAAATGAGTCTTGCTAACCGTTTTGCAAAAGGCACTCAGGCCGAGCGTTTTGAAGGCATCGGTTTAGCCTCTACACCCCATGGCGCCATAAGGCTTGATTTACCGTGCGCAGCTTGGTTTGAGTGCGTCAACAAACACGTGCATGAGGAAGGCGATCATTTAGTTTTTATTAGCTCGGTTGAGCATTGTGCAGACACTGAAACGTTGCCCCTCATCTATCATGCGGGCGGCTACGACCTCACCCCAAAAGGCACTTAGTCTGTATGCCCGTTGATATTGAATGCGTCGTGTTGGGTGCAGGGGTCGTAGGCTTAGCCATTGCCCGCCATCTGGCCTTGGCTGGCCATGAGGTATTTGTTACTGAGGCAGAGTCTGCAATCGGTACAGGTGTCAGTGCGCGCAATTCAGAGGTGATTCATGCCGGTATTTATTACCCGCCAGGTAGTCTCAAAGCAAAGCTGTGTGTTCGAGGCAAGGCTAAACTTTACGCTTATTGTCAAGACCGTGGCATACCCCATAAGCAACTAGGCAAACTCATTGTTGCTACCGATGCAACGCAACATGACAACCTTAAAAACTTACTCGCCAAAGGCCTTGCCAACGGCGTAGATGATTTGCAATGGTTCACTGCGCAGCAAGCCCAAACGCTTGAGCCGGCCTTGCATTGCACGGCAGCTATTTATTCACCGTCAACCGGTATTATTGACACGCATGCGTTGATGCTAAGTTTTCAAGGTGAAGGTCAGCAAGCCGGGGCTCAGTATGTGTTAAATAGCCCGCTTGAATCAGCTTATATTAAAGATGACGGATCGATTTCGTTAACGTTTAGCGATGCTGAACGCACTGAACTCACATGTCGCTGGCTGATTAATTCGGCTGGCTTAAACGCCCCCCACATTGCAAAAAAAATAAAAGGCCTTGCACCTGCTCACATACCCACCGCCTTTTTGTGTAAAGGCAGTTATTTTTCAATGCAAGGGCGCGTACCGTTCAGTCATTTGATCTACCCAGCACCGCATGAAGCCGGTCTTGGGGTGCATTTAACGCTTGATTTGGCTGGCCAAGCACGGTTTGGCCCCGATATTGAATGGGTCGAAAAAGAAAATTATGATGTTGACGCCAAAAGAGCAGATGCTTTCTATGACGAAGTGCGTCGGTACTGGCCAGACTTAAAAAATAACAGCCTAACGCCCGACTATGCAGGCATTAGACCAAAAATTGTAGGGCCTCTTGACCCCGCACATGATTTCGTGATTCAAGGTGAATCGACTCACGGTATACCTGGGCTTGTTAATTTATTTGGTATTGAATCGCCAGGCATTACGGCTTCCTTGGCTATTGCTGAGCATGTTTATGCCAAACTGAAAAGCTAAAATTGCAAATTCAACTTGAGAAAAATGAACAACTTGCTCCGTTGTTTAGGATGTGAAAGATGTCAAAGATTGAAAAAACGCGACTACACAATTCCTTACCTATTTTTTGTTTGCATCGTGCGCATATTATTAAGGCAAATTGAGACAAAATCTTGATCAATCGAAAGCATTTACTCCAAACAGAGCCTCACGGAAGCGATTCTTTATGTGTGCACCATCCCGCAATTGTATAGATAGAGGATGACGATTAGTATTGACTTTTATAACTAGAAGCAGCGGCCCCTGCGAACTGTATACCTTAGGAATCCAGGTTTTTAATTCGGGCAATGTGGACACTGTTGCAGTCTTAATAA
>JBDNHM010000033.1:0-8946 GCA_041688825.1 Burkholderiaceae bacterium
GTACTTGGCGGAGGCGCAGAGATTCGAACTCTGGAAGCACGTTTTAGCGCACTTACTCCCTTAGCAGGGATGATTTTAAGCTTTTTAGAGTCTTCACAAATTCCTATAAATATATGTTTTTTATAGGATTTATGACTTTTTTATATTCTTGAAGATTTATAAAAATCTCTGTAAACTTACGTACAAATCTACGTACAGAAAGGTTTTCGAGATGGCACTGCAGATATCCATTGCTAGAAACAGAATAAAACTGACAGACCAACGTGAACCCTACTGGCAGGCAGTAACTCGGGGACGACATATCGGTGTCCGCAAATCTAAGGGTTCCGAATACTGGGTCACAAGAGCGATGGTCGATGGAAAGTATAAGTACCACTCTTTAAGTAATGTTAACGATTGGGACAGCGCAATGAGAGCTGCCAAAGAGTTCTTTGACTTTTTAGACCGTGGCGGAAAATCAACTAAAGGTACTGTGTCGGAGCTTTTTGATATGTATGTTGAAAGCGTCAAGCCTAGCCCCACCCACAGCACAATCAAGAAGACCCTCCAGCTGGAGCTGGGTAATGTAAAGCTTAATGACCTAAGGGCATCTCATGTGAAGCGATGGAGGCAGTCCAATGGCCTTCTAAAGACACGTCAGGACGAAAAACGCTCAGCTGCAACGATCAATAGAATGGTTAACGTTCTTCGAGCTGCACTCAATTATGGGGTTAAAGAACAGCTACTAATTGATACAAGCTGGCGCGTGCAACTTGAACGTATCAAAGAAGAAAGCAATTCACGTGAGCTATACCTTTCGCCTGATGATCGCCGAAATTTAATAAACTGCGCGGCTGAAGATGCAAAACCATTTATCCGGCTTTTATCTATTCTTCCATTGCGGCCGGGCGATTGGAATAGCGCAATTGTTAGTCACTTCGACAAAAAATCAGATACGCTTTTTGTCTCATCAAAAGACCACCCCCGTCATGTTCCACTTTCTAATGCAGCTCGAGAATTACTGAAAAATCAAGCGAAAGAAAAACTACCTAACGCCCTGCTCTTTGTTAGAGCTAATGGAAAAGCTTGGGACAAGCAGACGTGGAACGTTGCAATTAAGGATGCCGCCAAAAAAGCTGGGCTTCCTCCAGACACAACTGCATACACCCTACGCCACTCAACAATCACGGACTTGTGTGTACAGGGACTTGATATACATTCGACAGCAAAGCTATCAGGCACTTCAATTGCAATGATTGAAAAACACTACGGCAAACTTCTTAAAAATGTCGCAACAGATGCGCTAAACCGAATTGCGATTTAGATTTTTTATTTTCCTTTTAAAAAATTTACCTTGTGTTGTAAAGCGACTACAACTAAAAAAATTATTAATCGATTTATAGCAGCTTTATTTTCATAAAAATACTTACGTTTTTTGTTCATTTTCGTAATTTACTGTAGTTCATTACATCAAATATGTTGGCATGTTCGAAATTAACTGTTCATCATTACATCAAATGTGTTGGCATGTTTGTTATCAATAACTTTGTTCGAAAGTGATGGAATTACTATCGTCCACAGCCAATATTTATGCGGTTATAAACGTTTACAAGGTTCTCATAACAGGCTACAAAGATACAGTTGATCTCACAAATATTTAAGAGCGTGAGACCCACAAAAAAGTGAACCCCCACGTTGCGTCAACAAGGTGAGGGTTCGGATCCAAAACCTGCATTTGTAAGCAAAGCAGATCCCCGTCGGATCACTTTCACTGTAACCCAGTGTTAAGTTGCTTGCAATGCATCTTAGAAAAGGTGTATTCGAATGGCTATCAATTGTTCAACCTCAAGTTCTCCAGTACCCCATCAAGAAAATGGGGCACTTTCCCCCGACACAACGAGCACACTTAATGAAATATCCCTACGCAGAGGGCTTTCAGTAACGTTCCTACGTAATGAAATTATGAGGGGAAATCTGCGGGCCATCATACTTGCTCCTGATAGTCACCGCAAAAAGGTTCGCGTCTTCTTTCGCGATGAGATTGCTTGGCTTGAATCAAACATTATTCAATCTGGCAGTTAAGTAATGACTAAGTCTCTTGAAAAGGCCTATCTAAGGGTAGGTCTGTGGCGGAGCAATGCCACATCAAAAAAAATTGCTTTCGCCCTTTTTGATTACACAGGGGGTGAAAAATGATCATTCAAGACTTTCTATCAAAATTTAATGGGGTCAAGAAGACAGGTAAAGATAGATGGATGGCATGTTGCCCTGCTCACGATGACCGTACTGCTTCTCTATCAATATGCATCGTTGAAGATGGCAAGATACTTTGTCATTGCTTTGCAGAATGCGACATAGGCCAAATTCTTGATGCCGTTGGTTTAAGTGTGTGCGATTTATTTGAAAAACGGTTTCCTGATTCCAAGGGAAAACTTTTAAATCTGCCGTTGCACGAGGTGCTGAGCATAATAGACCGCGAGGTTACGATTGTTGCGGTGTGCGGCAGTAGACTTCTCAACGGGGAACTGTCTGCTGCTGATAGAGAGAGGTTATTCACGGCCGTTGGTCGAATCAAATACGCACTTGATAGAGCTGGGGTGCAAAATGGATAACGATTTGAAACCCACCGATCTTGACGATGTTGCTGACGTGGTCCTCGGAAAGACCTTTGCACCTTACTCATACAACCTAACGGTTGATCCCATCGAATTTGTTATTGATGGTTTTCAGTCTATTGGCATCACAGTAGTTGCGGGAGCGCCCGGTACAGGTAAGACGAGCTTACTTGTTCCACTTTATCTTCATGTCGCCCACCTCTGCGCACCCGACAGCCCACTCAAAACTAGTATAAGAAGAAGAGTTGTTTACGTAAGTGAGGACCCCGTACAAATAAAGCGAATTCTGGTTGGTATGCAAGCTAAGGGCGGGGCCCTATCAAGCCTAGAGGATTTTAATTATTGGTTCATAATCAAGCGCGCAAAACGCCTTAATCCAATAGATCTAGCAAGGACGCTTGGCCAATACCAAAATCAGTACAAGATAGAAGAGAAAAATCAATTTGGTGTCAGCTATTACGTCCAACCCCTAATTGTGCTCGACACTATAAACGCAACAATAGACCTTCAGAACGAAAACGATAATTCAGAAGTTGGTCAAGTAATTGCATTAATAAAGGGATCGTTAACTGACAACGCATCATTAGTGCTTGTGACACACACGTCAAAGGGAATGAAACGCTTAGGAGTTGAAGACCTATCACCGCGCGGTGCAAGCGCATTTATGGGCGACGCAAATGCTATCCAGTACGTAATAAAAGAAGACCATCTTGAAAATGAGCGGTTTTTAATTTTAGGAAAAAGGCGGTTTGAACCAGAATTTACTGAAATTAGATTCAAGACCGAATGCTACATAGAGGAAATTATTACACCCCAAGGTACAACTCAAAAAATTCCAATTCGTTACGCGATACCGTTTAAGGGGTCAAAGAATGATCGGAATTCTGCAAATCAAGATGAAAAGAAACGCGCTCTAGCCGTTCAAATAGAACAAGTTCGTAATGACATTATTAATGCTGTCAAATTTTTGCAACCTGACGGAAAAACATCAATTAGCCGTCACAAAATATCAACAAAAGTAGATGGCTTAAACAAAGTAGAGATCAAAAACCAAATTGAGCTCATGATCGAGGATGGAATTTTAGAAGAATACCCCCTCCCCGCTGGAGCCAAACGTAGTGGACCAAACAATAAAACCACAATCGGGCTAGCAAAACAAGCTTATCAAACGTATGCAACCCGAGATGAGGTTTAACAATGGAGCCCTTAACACTTCGAAATTACCAGCGCGATGCGATGGAAGAAATCCAAAGAAATTGGGTCGCAAACAAAATGCGGGTCATTCTTTCGTTACCGACTGGCGGTGGAAAAACAGAGACTGCCATAGCAATTATGAGCGAGGCACATTCACAAGGGAATAGGTGTTTAGTCATCGTAGACAGGCTTGTACTTTGTGACCAGTTGATAAAACGGATGCATCATAACGGCTTAACAGACACTGGCAAGCTACAGGGGAAACGAACTTCGCGTAGCAAGGATGCAGCCTTTGTGGTTGCAACTGCGCAAACGATCGCGTCACGAGGGGTAAATCAAGACTTTGGTCTGGTTGTAATTGATGAGTGCCACTACTGGCATAAAACTCATCAAGAGGTAATGAATGCTATCAAACCAAACGTTTATGTTATTGGCCTAAGTGCGACCCCACTAAATCAAAAAATGATTGAATTCTTCGACGCTGTTGTCGCACCTGTATCGGCTGCTGAGCTAGTCCAAACAGGAAGTCTGGTGCGATCTCGAATTTTCATCCCTAATGGGGGCAAACAGATCCAACGAGCGCTAAAAGGTGTTGCCATCAAACAAGGTGACTTCAAGTCAAGCGAACTTGATAAAGCAATGCGTGGCATAGAAATTATGGGTGACGTTGTTCACGAATGGTTAAAACTAGGTGAAAATCGTCCCACCATAGCATTCTGTGTCAGTGTGAAACATGCTCAAGCGCTAGCAGCTCAGTTTGAAGAAAAAGGCGTGCAATCGTTTGCGCTAACTCAAGAAACTAATCTAGATCAGCGCCAGAAAATCATCACTGATTTTGAACGCGGAAAGATCAAGGTTCTTACTTCAGTGAATGTGCTCGCAGTCGGGTTTGATAGTCCGCTTGCTTCATGTGCCATATTTGCAAGACCCACCCTTTCGAAAAGCCTGCATGTTCAGATGGCCGGTCGCGTCCTGAGACTATTCAAAGAAAAAAATGGGGCCTTGATACTAGATCACGCCGGAAACATAGAACGACACGGACAGATCGAAAATTCGTTATTCCACAAAGTATCAACGAACTAAAGATGATGGTGGACAAAGTGCCCCGCAACCTAAAAACACTTAGCCAAGACATCGTCTGCGAAAGTTGCTGGCTTATGTATCAATCTACCCTACCCAGTTGCCCCGGATGTGGTCACAAGCGGACAGAAAAAGTGTTGAGGGTGGTCGATGGCGAGTTGCGCGAAATGATTATCGGTATATTTGACAAGTCTCCCGGCATAGACCCTCAAAAGGTTGCAGCATTTAACCTTGTAGCTTTACGTTACGCACGCTGGATGGGCTTTAGAACAGCGTGGGCACTATATAAAACTGTTAAGCGGTTTAACCTTCTAGGCGACCCTAAAAGCCCCGAGGTTTTACGTATTGTTCAACCAAAGGGTGCCAGTGCACTAAGCTGGATCAATGTCTCATTGAACCAAAACGAACTTGACTGGTTTGAATCCAATAGTAAAAGCCATTTAAGCGTAACGCTTGAGCAAATCAATGAAACCATAGAATCATTTCAAATTGACACGAGAGGTATTCTTGGTTTGCAACCGTTAAGCATAAACAGAATGAGACGGGACCCTCGGCACTCACTCAAGGTAATTATCTGTGCTGCCATAGCATCTAAGTACTTGTATAAAGAAATCACTTTGGCCACTATTTCTGAGGTGATCAATAAAGCCACGCAAGGGACTATCAAGGATGTTGAGATAGTCGCTTGCTATGTAGCCAAAAAAGGCGTGGCAAAAATTTCTAGCGGCATGTTAATAATCGACTTAGAACAACTGCCATTTAATAATTCTGACAGCCAAAAGGTAATACGCGAATTAGGAAATGAAGTATCTGGGGATTTTGCAATCCCCTGCTTTAGGACCTATGAAACATTCATTTAAAGCAACATAAACCCATTAGGAAAAATAATAATGAAGAGTCAAACTACATACATCATTCCAGCCCCAGCTTGCACATACTTAGTTATTGCTCAAAATCCCGATCTAGCTTCGTTTGACCCTATCTTGGCTTATCGCTTGAGTTCTACTGGAACTGACGGAAGCGGGCCTAGAATCGCGATGCTTGCGAGCGGTGAAGACGTTGATCTGGCAGAGGACTTCGACAGGATTAGCGAATTTTGCGTAATGGACGCATCGGGAAGCATTAGCTCAGGCGGTCAACTTTTTAGTGACATCGAATCCTTCTGTCAGACCGTGCTTGGCTTACGTATAAATTAATTACGTGAAAAAAAGACGCATCTATAAAATATTGTTTCGTAAACAAAAAAAACTGATTGATCCTCAGAATGAATTAAAAAAAATCACTCTCCTTTAAGCCGCAATCGATTCATTCTCATTTAATTCATTCTCTAAGGAAAATAGGTGGAGAATGATTGAGGTTTGCACCTCAAATCATCTCTCTCACCATATTCCTTTCATTCCGAGGCCGGTCAGAATGAATCAGAATGAATCAGAATGAATCAGAATGATTGGAACTTGTTAAAACCTCTCATCACACTTTACGTAAATTCTCTTTAAGCCGGGTTCCGGTTTTTTTATATTTACGATGGGTTAATTTTTGCGAACGCGCCACTTACGCCATAAATAAATTAATGATTATGATTTCTAACAGCCTCTTAAATACGCGTGAGAATTTCATCATTTTAAAGACGTGCGCTTTCACAAAAAGTATTAGATACTCAAAGCTGTGACCATAAATTACGGTGTTAAATGGAGTAAATATGCTAACCAATAGCTATGATCAAGCTGAGTTTGGTGATCCGAAGGACGGCGCGCAGCTTAACGAAGTTGAACCGCCTCGGGCAATTTTCAAGGACACAAAAACAGGTCGATTTCTAGAGGGGAACGGAGGCCGGCCAAAAGGTGCTCTTTCTAAGTCGACCATAGCCAAACAAATCATTATGGACGCTGCTCCCGAACTGGTCAGACAAGCGATCGAGCTTGCAAAAGGAAATGCCAGCATGATGTCCACACTTCTTGCGATTGCTCTACCAACAAACCGAAGTCAACTCGAACCGGTAGCAATCCCCGGTATAGAGCACTGCAGTTCACTTGAAGATAAAACCAATGCAATCATGAATGCAGTTACAAACGGCATCATCAGTCCAGACGTCGGATTGCAAATGGTAAGCGGTCTTGAAAAAAGTGAGCAGGCTCATAGGCTTCGCTTGCTTAGTGAGCAGGTCGCAGATTTGCAGCGAAAGGTGCTTGACGGGCGAAGCCTTGTTAAAAGGATTAACTGATATGGCAGAATCAATTGATGCGTTGCAACGGCAGGTCAATAAGCTAACGCAAATACTTCAAGCGCAACAAAGCGGGCTCCCTAATCAATTAACTGTTTTTGTCAAAGGGACCCAAGCAAGCTCAAGCGAGGAAATTAATCGAATAATCCTTGAACGACTCAGTCTGTTCGGACTTAAGGATCTGTCTGACGCACAAGATGCAGGCTGCGATATTAAAGTTATTGCTCTGCCGTGGTTAACCGATAGGGAAATCGGCCACGAATCAGTTTAGGGGTGAGCCAAAGCTAACTGCCTTAACCTCAGTTTTCGCATCAATATACGTATTAAATTACGTAAAACTCTCAAGAGGATCTAAATACAAGGCTATTGACTCCCTTCATTCGGGAGAACTGTCAGTGAGTCACTGTATATTTAACGTTTTGTCTCTCTACTTCATCGAAGATTGAACGTAATAGCCGAAGTATTTCGACACCCTCATCTACAAGATGCATCTCATGTGTCCAGCCGCCCTCGCCTAGCAGCCGCTCAAGCTCGGTCATTTTTTCGAGCAATGTCATGACAAACGCCTCCTTACTAAACATAGCCGGTGATTTAGCGAACACGTGACTGACGTGGTTAGGTCGCACCGTCGACATTAAATTCTATCTGAAACAGTCCCACTTATCTTTAAACACTGACCACAATGTACTTAAATTTGTACCTGAGTTGTCGTTTGTATTTAAAGTGGTTTTGCATAGGGTTGAAAGTGTTTCTTCACATATGCCTTTGCCAAAGCTGGTTGCAACACAGAAAGGGCCAGAGCGGGTGGCGGGTTGCCTGCAACATTAGGACCACCCAAAGCTTCAGGCTAGCCACATTGCATGCGTTGGAACGAGAGCCAAGGGGTAGCGTTACATGCAGCTGAAGCCGTCTGCCAACTTGGCTGCAACGCCTTAAAAGACCCCCCGCCCCCATCGAGTCGACGCCCCCCCCCGTCAGTCGTTGTTCCGAACCCATCCAAGGAAAATGTCAATTTAGAGCAACCACGAAAGGGATCAACCGCTCTCAAATAGTTTGTTCTAACAAGGCCCGAAAGTAGTCGCTTTCTCAATTTTTTTATTTTAATGATGCAGCGCTGCGTCACAGTTTTCGATATTAATTAATGTAAAAATTTATAAAATGATTTAGACTAATTTGAACCACAAAAGGAAACGAAAATGCCATACGAAATGATTGGAAATTGCAAGTTTTACTCTTACGTTAGCGCTTCTGAATCATCAGTAATCAGCAGCAAATTAAAGAACTCAAAAGGCATTTTGACTACTCCCGCTGATCTTCAGAGGAAAGGTACATCTCAAGCCCTCCCGGAGCGATCAGTGCAGCGGGAAGAAAACTCGCCCGAAGGTCGTGATTCTTTGTGATGTCGTTTTGCATAACTGCTCCTTTAAAAATGTATAAATTGGGATAATCTCTCAACAAATAGTAAACAAGGAGAATATTGTGAAAAAACTTATTAAGCGGCAATACTTTGATGATTCAACAGGTGAAATCTTTTTTGAGTGCACCCACTATTTTGCTTATATGAATAATTTAGAATCACTTGAAATACTTGAGCAAATCAGGGATCGGCTCATCTCGCAGGTAGAAGACTTGAAAGTCATGATTGACCGCGAGAAGAGAGGTATTTCATAACGCCATCAAGCCATTGTTGGTCAAATTTTTCATACCCTTGTCTGTCTTTACCCATTAAGTACGGCAGTTGATCTGCTCGGTATCGTAAGCCTCCGACCCGTACCGTGTTGCAAACCCGCTAGTTTTATGCCGTTTCAGTTTCACTTTCCACTTGAGCGTGTTTCTCAAGCTTCACGTTCCATGGCA
>JBDNHM010000238.1:0-12935 GCA_041688825.1 Burkholderiaceae bacterium
AGATTTATTATCAGCACATTTATTTATTGTTTACTTTGCAGCCATGTCTGCCATCACACCGCCCGTTGCAGTGGCTGCTTTTGCAGCGGCCTCTATTTCAGGCGCAAACCCGATGACTATCGCTTTGCAGGCATGTCGTATTGGCTTGGTTGCATTCATTATTCCATTGCTTTTTTTGAATACGCCCGCGTTACTGCTAAATGACAGTTACCTAGAAATTATTAAAAGCTTCGTAATTACAGGCATCGCCTGCTATGCATTGGCAGGTGTTAACGAAGGGTATATGAACGGGGTATTGAGAAGATCTAAACAGGTTTTTCTTTTAATTGGAATTGTGCTGTCTTTAGCCGGCTCTGGCTGGATATCCATAGCAGGATCCGCACTATTGATAGCCGTCATCACGCTGCAAAAAATTGCAGCCCCTAATCGAAACGCTTTAGATCAACTTTCAAATAAAGGAACTTAACTATGTATGATGTATTTCAGGCCGATAGGCTTATAGACTTATGGCTTCACGAAGATATTGGTTCATGCGATTTAACGGCACAGCTCATGATCGACGAAGACGCAACCAGTACCTTTCACATGGTGGCGCGTGAACCCATGGTAATTGCTGGCATTAATGTGGCTGAGCGCGTGTTCCAACGTTATGACTCTCGCTTAAACGTACACACATTTGTTAAAGACGGACACCATGCCAAAAAGGGTGACAAACTTTTAACTGTTTCAGGTCCCGCTCGTAGCATTTTGACGGGTGAACGATCTGCTTTAAATATTCTCCAGCGCTTATGCGGTATTGCTACAGAGACCGCACGCTATGGTAAAGAGATCGAAGGTACTACGGCACGTTTAATTGATACACGTAAGACAACGCCAGGGTTACGTATGCTTGAGAAGCATGCGGTGACCTGCGGGGGTGGGCTTAATCATAGATTGGGTCTGGACAACGGTGTCATGCTTAAAGATAACCATATTGCGATTGCAGGCAGTATTGAAAAGGCAGTTGAGCGTGTCAAAAAGCATTTGCCCGTGCTCACTAAAATTGAAGTCGAATGTGATCGACTCGATCAGGTCGCACAGGCAATTACTGCAGGTGCAGATGTCATCATGCTCGACAACATGTCACTAGAAGATATGCGAATCGCCGTAAAAATGATCAATGGTGTAGCCAAAGTAGAGGCTTCAGGCGGCATAAACATCACGACTATTCGTCAAGTGGCATTAACAGGCGTTGACTATATTTCTACGAGCAAAATCACACAGGCCGCACCGGCAGTTGACATTGGTTTAGATGAATAGTGACTGTAAATGAAGTCAGGTTTGTTTTTTTATGTGGTGGGCCCCAGCGGGGCGGGTAAAGATAGCCTAATTGACGGTGCGCGGCTGCAGTTACCCGACGATGCGCTTGTGTTCGCTAAGCGCGTCATTACGCGCCCTCCTGGTAAACCCGGCGAAGACTATGACAGCTGCACAGAAGAAGAATTTGTTCAGCGTAAGGCGCAAGGCGAGTTTTTAATTACTTGGGGCGCGCACGGTCTTTTTTACGGTTTACCCAAAAGCCTGTTGGTGACTCAGCAGAGTGGTCAGCACATCATTGCAAATGGCTCAAGAGGCGTTGCTGAGCAGATCAAGGCCTTGGTGCCAGGTCTTGTGTTTATTGAAATAACAGCACCCGTTGAGTTGTTGGCAAAGCGTATTGCTCAAAGAGGACGCGAGACTGAGCAAGAGATTAGTCAGCGACTCTCTCGCCAAGTCAGTGCCTTGCCTGCCGATGTGAGCACTTATCGTATTTATAACGATCAGTCAGTTGATGTGGGTATTGAACGTTTTGTTAGTACCCTTCTTCATGTAACAGCGCTTTCCTTACCAGGAGACAAACCACGCCACAAAAAATTAAGTGGTGAAAGTTTGATTGCCTCAGAGATGAGTGCTGCTTTAAATCAAATTAATTCCGGACAACTCACAACCGTACAGGTCAACACATTTTTAATCGAGTGTTGCAATCGATTGAGCGATGATGAGCTCGTCTCTGTTGCGAAAGCCCGTGCGCTGTTTATGCCTCGCATTGAATGGCCGGCGCCCATCGTGGTCGATAAACATTCATTGGGTGGCACCCCAGGTAGTCGGGTTACGATGATCGTGATTCCGATTGTTGCCGAACATGGTTTACTTATTCCTAAAACATCATCACGGGCGATCACGTCAGCAGCAGGAACGGCTGATGCCATGGAAGTATTGTCTAAGGTAGATCTGAATCGTGAAGAAGTCAGGAAAGTGACTTTGGCCGTTAACGGCTGCATCGCTTGGAATGGTAGGCTGAATCATTCCCGACTTGATGATGCGATGAACGCCATTACACGTCCCTTGTCGCTAGATACGCGACGCTGGTCAGTTGCATCGATACTTTCAAAAAAATACTCAGCTGGCGCTACGCACGTTGTGATTGATATTCCTTATTCACCCACTGGTAAAGTCAAAACGATTGAAGATGCCAATTCACTGGGGCAGTTGTTTGAGCGAATTGGTAGCTTGCTAGGTTTGACAGTTAAAGCCTTCGCGACAAAAGGTGACACACCGATTGGTCGAGGTATTGGGCCTGGGCTAGAGGCACGCGATGTGTTGATGGTGCTATCTGGCGACCCCAAAGCGCCTGCAGACTTGCGAGAAAAGGCACTGTTTTTTGCGGGGCACATATTGGCTTTTGATCCCGTAGTGGGAACTTATGAAGCAGGCCGTGCACGCGCAGAAACACTGCTTGATTCAGGTCAGGCCTACGCCCGTATGCAAGGTATTATTGACGCTCAAGGTCGATCAAGACTCTTAGACTGGTCTAAGTCAGATCACACAAGTATTCGCAGTCTTACCAGCGGAGTCGTTACTGAAATTGACGGAAATCTAATTTCAGGCTTGGCTCGCCTAGCGGGCGCGCCGCAAGATAAAACCGCGGGTGTTTATTTGCACGTCACTACCGGAGATCATGTGCGTGAGGGTGACGTATTGTTTGATATTTATGGTGCAGATAAGGCCGGTGTTCAACAGGTGGTAGAAGTTGCGACTTTACACCATGGCATTTTAATTCATTAACGTTGACCGTCATGTACTGACACTTCTTCTTTGGTCATACCACCAAGGCGTGAATGCACACGACCCCCTGTACCCATGACGAGAGAGAAAAGAATTTCATTAGGTCGGGGTGCGTCTTGTATGCCAATTTCAATTGAGCTGAAGTGGCTACGTACATAACAGGCGTGAATGTAATGCACCGGCACCAACAAGCGATAGCCTGCTGATGCAACGGCTTTGTTAGAGGGAACAATCGCCTTGGGGTGACCTAAAATTTCGCGCATAGCCCAACCACCTGCTTCATGCCAAACAGCGCCATGTTCTAATTCGCCATTAACCCCAACGATGGCACCTTTGCTGTAGACCTCAACATTTCTTTTACCGAGTGTTTCGACTAACTCAGTGGCCAGTAACGTACCAAGCGACCGCAGTTCTTTCATAAACGGCATTAAATCGGGTTCGTAGCGGCCAGCAAATGGGTTTTCAATGACGGCTGTGGCGGCTGCAAGTTTTGTAGGGTTTTCAGTGACCGGGCCACCTTCGTGATAAATAGTTTCAATAGTCAGTGCGCGTTTACGAATTTTGATGAGCGACATGGTTTTATCTTTTTAAGTGATGCATAAATACTTAGAAGAGAATTCACGCAATTGATTAAGGGCTAGTGGCTTTAAACATAAGCCGTTTAAACATAAGCCATTTTAAGAATGAGTAGCTTTAATAGCTAATGGGCTAGAACGACTGGAATTTCAGTTGCAGGTGGTGTGTTGCGGCTTCGCCCGCAGCGAACCAAGCCGTCAATCATCACCATACCAATACCGGGAATATCGCCCAATTCAATGCTTTTAAGCAGGCTTTTACCAGCAGTGTGCTGGGCTCTATCAATGAAGATGAAGTCAGCCGCCCGGCCGGGTTCTATTAAGCCGCTATTGAGATTTCTCATGCGTGCAGTGTTGCCCGTCGCAAAACAAAAAACCAATTCGGCAGGAATGTTGCCAAGGCTTGCAAGCAATGAAATTAAACGCAACATGCCTAGCGGCTGAACCCCAGAACCCGCGGGTGAGTCAGTACCTAAAATGACACGGTGTGGACACTTAAGGTCTAGTGCAGCTTTAGCTGCAGCAATCGCAATTTTTTCATTGCCATTGTGAACAATTTCAATACCTCGGTTTGAGCGCTCGCAGAGTTCGCAAACATGGGCTTCAGATAAAGAAGTGTGGCCACCATTTATGTGACCGATAATGTCGGCATCAGCTTCAAGTACCACGTCTTTGTCGATTAACCCTGAACCAGGAATCGAAGGCCCACCCGTATGGATGGTGCTTTGTATGCCGTACTTACGTGCCCAAGCCACCATCTTTTGTGCTTCTTCGCCAGCTTTGACTGAGCCTAAACCCACTTCGCCAAGAAGGGTAACGCCCGCTGCTGCGAGCTCTCTGAAGTCGTCTTCCACCATGCCTTTTTCAATGATGGGGGCGCCTGCTAGAACCTTCACGCCACCGGGCCTAAAATTGTCAAAGGCTCGCTGTGCCGTGATGGCAAGGGCTTTTAGGCCTACGATATCTTTCGGTCTGCCAGGTAAGTGCACTTCGCCGGCAGAAATCATTGTGGTGACGCCACCGTGCAAGCTTGATTCTATCCAGCCGAGTTGGTTTTGTCTGGGTGTCCAGTCGCCAAATACAGGGTGCACATGGCTATCAATTAAGCCAGGTGCTAGACAAACCCCTTTTGCATCAATAACTGTCTTGGCGTGAGTGGTGTCACAGTCTTTGTGTAAGCCCACTGCGGTGATGATGCCATCTTCCACGACCACTGTATCAGCCGTGAGAATAGGGTGATTTAAGTCGCCTGAGAGCAAGAGCCCAATGTTTTGAATAACGACTTTGCCTGACTTGTCAGATGCTGCAACTTCAGCCATATTTATTATGCCTCTTCTTTAAAGCCAACCGTACGTAATACGGCTTGCGTAACAAAGTTTTCCCATGCTTCAAGGGTGTCGCTCGCATCGAGCTTTTCACCTAGAAAGGCTGAGAGGGTGTACCGGTTTGATTGGTAAAAATAACCAAGTGCGGCGACCATCATGTAGAGATCTCGTGCGAGTACATCTTGACGAAATACCCCTTGCGCTTGTCCTGACTCGAGAATGTTACTAAAGACACTGATTGCAGTTGAGGAATATTCAGACGCGAGTTGTAACTTGGCGATATGCTTGCCTCGATGCAAGTTTTCACTGTTGAGAATGGTGACAAATTCAGGGTGATCGTGGTAATAATAGACAATGAAGGTGATGATTCGCTTAAGGCTACCTACGGGGTCTTTAGCGTCAATGTTGACCTTTGCCTCGGCTTCGTTAAACCGACGGTATATTTCTTCTAGAACAGCTACGAATAAACCTTCTTTGTTACCAAAGTAGTAGTAGATCATGCGGTCATGTGATTTGGCGGCACTTGAAATTTTTTCAATGCTGCCACCATTAAGCCCGTATTTAGCAAACACGCGTATAGCCGCTTTTAAAACGCTATCGCGGGTCAATTGTGCCGACCGGGCACGTGTGCCGAGTGGTTTAACGCTGGCTGTTTTTTTGCTAGCTGACTTTTTAATTGGTGTTTGCATGGTTTTAATAGCTTCTGCCATTATGGTTATTGGTCTGCAAAAGCGCGTTCAATTACAAAGTCAAAAGGTGTTGATGTATTGCCCTCTTTAAACCCACGCTCTTCAAGTATATGCTTGAGATCGCGCAACATGGCAGGGCTTCCACAAATCATACCCTTATCGTATTCAGGTTGCAACGGCGGTACACCGAGATCAGTAAACAGTTTGCCACTTTCAATAAGGTCTGTAATACGCCCCTCGTTCTGAAACGCTTCGCGCGTAACGGTGGGATAGTACTTGAGTTGTTGTTTGACCATTTCGCCTAAGTACTCATGTTCAGGCAGCTCACGAGTTATGTAGTCGTGGTAAGCCAACTCTTTAACTTCACGTACGCTATGAACAAGAATAATCTCTGAAAATTTTTCGTAGGTTTCAGGGTCATGAATGAGGCTCATGAAAGGTGCAAGACCTGTACCCGAACTGAATAAGTAAAGACGTTTGCCGGGAAGCAGGTAGTCGATAAGTAATGTGCCGGTTGGCTTGCGACCCACAACGATTTCATCGCCTGGTTTGATGTGTTGCAAACGAGACGTCAAAGGGCCGTTTGGCACGTTGATGCTCAAAAACTCTAGGTGTTCGTCATGGTTTGCGCTAACGATACTGTAGGCGCGTAGTAAGGGTTTACCATCAATTTTTAAGCCAATCATTGTGAAATGACCATTTTTAAACTTAAGTGATGTATCACGCGTGGTGGTGAACGAAAAAAGACTATCGGTCCAGTGATGGACGGTCAAAACTTTTTCTGAGTTGAATGCGCTCATTGTGATTCCTGCGTTTAAGTGGGTGGCGATTTTGTGGGAACAAAAGCCGTTAGTAAAGTCGTTGCTTTTATGGATACTTTAAAATATACTAGGTTATATAAATTTAGTGATTACAACATAATGTAGTGAATTCTACATTTAAAATACGCTAATATCAAATTATTTTAAGTGGTTCGTTTGTTAGGTTGGTTTGCGGGTTTGTGGGTTTGGTTTGTTAAGTATGTTTGTTAAGTTCATTTATTGGTTCGTTAGATCGGTTCGTTTTACTAATTGGGCAAAAGCATGGAACACACCAAAACAGATGGGCTACCTGAAGAAGGCTTACCAACTAGTGCAATTCAGGTTGCAGAGCAAAGCCCACTAGAGCAAAAGTCAAACGGTAAGGTTGAATGTAATGCGTGCCCTGTGCTGTGCAAAATTAGCGACGGTCGAACGGGTGCCTGTGATCGTTATGCTAATAACAAAGGTCATTTAGTTCGGGTTGATTCAGTCGTCTTCCTACAAAAAAACTTCGAGGGTACTGACCCGAGTAAGCCTACCGCATTTGTGCAAACTGACGCCTCAAACCCTGAGGGTTGGCAAGGCGATGTGTTGTATGCCAACAAAGCTTTTGTAACCGGTATTGGTGCGTCAACAACATACCCTGACTACAAACCGGCGCCCTTTATTGTCAGTTCTCAGCATGAAGGGGTTGATACGGTAACGGTGGTTACAGAAGGCATCTTTAGTTACTGTAGTTTTAAAATTAAAATTGATACCGATCGGTATTTAGGACCTGAACAGGCAAATGTGCGCTGTGAGGGTGAGGTCGTGGGTCATGTCACGACAGCTGAATATGGTTCGCAAATGCTCTCCCTTGGCGGCGTTCATCATTTAACCGGTGGTAGTAAAAAAGAAGGTAAGGCCACCATGAATATGATGGCTGCCCTAGGTAATAAGCAGGCTGTGGAACTGGCTATCGACGGCGGTGCAACCATGATTATTCAAGCAGGTAAAGCACCGATTGTTAACGGTGTACCTGAGCAACGTATGCGAGTGGGTTGCGGTTCGGCTGCTGTGGGCATCTTTGCGCAACAATTTCAGGGGCTGGTTGATGAGGTTGTTGTGGTTGACGATCACATAACTGGCGTGCTCACCGAGCACCAGGCCGGCAAGTGTCTCGACATGCGTCGTTCGGGTATTGTCATGCGCGGTCGGCGTTCGACGCCAGGTCGATATTTTCAGGTGGCTAACCCGGGTACGGGTTGGGGCGGAACCGATATCGCCGACCCCTTGTCAATTATTGAAAGTTGGGATACCGAACACGCGTGGCCAGGGTTGCGCCTACTCATGACTTCCACGACAGGCGAACATGCAAGTTGGTACCGTTTAAATGATGCATTGCAACCGGTACAAGAAGAAATGCCTGTTGAGGTTCGCCAGATCGTTGATCGCATTGGTGAGAACTGTGAGCCCTCAATGGTGTCAGTACTGTTTCTTTGTGGCGCTGGCGGCAGTTTGCGTGCGGGTGTTACGACCAACCCGGTTAGCTTAACCAATTCAATCAAGAAGTCGCTTGTTAATGTGACCTGTGGCGGTGCGCCAGCCTTTGTATGGCCAGGTGGTGGCATCACAGTCATGGTTGATGTGATGGGCATGCCAGATAACAGTTTTGGAACAGTACCCACACCCGCAATCGTTGCCCCAATAGAATTTACCATGCGCTTATCTGATTATGCAGCATTGGGCGGGCATATGGATTACGTTCAAACGATGGAATCGGTGCTTAGAGCGGGTAGCTGGCATCAAGACGGCGCACCTTTAACTCGTGTCTGGCAATCGTTGCCATCGCATCACGCATGGCCAATTGGGCAACCGCCCATGTTGGGTTAAGAAATATTCATGTCACACCACTGTGAATTATTATCAGGTAATCGCCAACATTTTCAGCATGGTCCGATAGACTTGTTGATTCAAGCTGAAGGCGACCCCATCGCAGTGCAAGATGCGCATGCTCAGGCAAGTAAGCAGTTTGCTGAGGTTCTACCTACGCTAGTGACTGAGTTGAGTCGGCTACGTCAACCGTTGCGCACAGGTAACCCCAATGCATTTATTGGACCGGTGGCCAGACGCATGTGGCAAGCATGTCGCCCTTTTGCTGACGAGTTTTTCATTACGCCCATGGCAGCTGTTGCAGGCTCAGTTGCACAACATATTCTTAAGTCATATCAAGTACCGGGCATAAAACGTGCGTGGGTAAATAATGGGGGTGACATTGCACTGCATTTGACGCCGGGTACACAATTGCAGCTGGGTTTGTTTAGCGATTTGACACGTGTGCTACCTTCAATTTTGACAGCGCAGTTACCCGAGCTTGATGCCATGGCAACGATTCTTGCTGAGTCAAACATTGGTGGCGTGGCCACTAGTGGTTGGGCGGGTCGAAGCCATTCGTTTGGCATTGCTGACAGTGTGACTGTTTTTGCATCTGATGCAGGCGTGGCCGATGCGGCTGCAACCATTTTGGCCAATGCCGTGAATGTTGACGATGATTTGGTTGTGCGTCAGCCAGCCAACAGCTTGTCAGACGATACAGACTTGGAAGATCGGTTGGTTACCGTTTCAGTTCCTAAATTAGACCGCTCTCAAGTCGCTCGAGCGCTAGCATATGGCTTAGAAAAAGCGCAAACTTATGTTGATGCGGGTTTACTGCAGTCTGTTGTGTTGATGTGTCAAGGTCAAGTGGTGTCGGCAACTCGACTGAAGGCACCCATAAAAGAGAGAGTGTTATGTCATCAATAATCATTAGAAAAATTGCTGTGAGTGTGGAAGAAACATACCTTGAAATGGGTCAGACGATATCGCCGCCCACTCGTCGGGCAGTGGCCATTGCAGTGATTCAAAACCCCTATGCCGGGCGCTACGAAGAAGACTTGAGTCTGCTTATTGATGCAGGCGAGATGTTGGGCAGTTTGCTCGGTCAGCGTTGCGTGCAGGCATTGGGCATCGCACCCCATGAAGCACAAAGCTATGGCAAGGCGGCCATAGTTGGCGAGCGCGGCGAGCTAGAGCACGCAGCAGCCATATTGCACCCAAAGCTGGGCGCACCGTTACGTAAAGCCGTTGAAAAAGGGGCTGCGCTTGTACCTTCTTCAAAAAAACGGGGTGGTCCGGGTACGCCAATTGATGTACCGCTCGGTCATAAAGATGCAGCATTCGTTAGAAGTCATTTTGATGCAATTGAGGCGAGATTAACCGATGCACCCGCTGCCGATGAAATTTTAGTTGCCGTCGCTGTGACAGATAGTGGTAGACCCTTGCCTCGTATTGGTGGCTTGAAAGTAAGCGAAATCAAGGGTGAAGATGGTTTGAAGTAATCAAGCGATCGAAGCTTAATTGGGTTGTTACACAGAAATACAGAAATATAAAAGTGGTTGAATCAAAGTTTGAACGCATTTAAGGGTATGCAATAAAGAGCATGTTGTGAAATGTATGTTGTGAAATGTTTTTCGTTTTGTATCGTAATCATAACTGGAGCTATAAAAAAATGAAAAAAAATCTATCAAAACGTGTTGCCTTCAAATTAATTCTGTCAGCCTGCTTATTAGGTTCGACAGTCATGGCGTTAGCACAAGATAAAATTAAAATTGGTGAAATAAATAGCTATAAAGCACAACCTGCATTTCTAGAGCCCTACCGAATGGGCATGGAACTTGCGATTGAACAGATTAATCAATCGGGGGGGTTGCTGGGTAAGCAAGTGGAACTGATTACCCGTGATGACAACGCCAACCCGGGTGATGCCGTTCGGGTAGCTGAAGAATTGGTGACGCGTGATCAAGTTGATTTGCTAACGGGTTCATTTCTTTCACACATTGGTTTGGCCTTAACAGACTTCGCAAAACAAAAGCAAGTTTTTTTCTTGGCTAGCGAACCATTGACAGACAAAATTACTTGGGCAAATGGTAATCGCTATACCTTCCGTTTACGGCCATCGACTTTCATGCAAGTTAGTATGCTGGTGCCTATTGCCGCTGCTTCAAATAAAAAGCGTTGGGCAATTGTGTACCCCAATTACGAATATGGTCAGTCTGCAGCAGCGACCTTTAAAACATTGATGAAAAAGGCTCAGCCTGATATTGAGTTTGTTGCTGAACAAGCTACACCATTGGGCAAAATTGATGCGGGCAGTGTGGTGCAGGCCTTAGCCGATGCCAAGCCCGATGCTATTTTCAATGTGCTTTTTGGTGCTGATTTAGGTCGCTTCGTGCGCGAGGGCAACACACGCGGCCTGTTTAAAGACCGTGAAGTCGTGAGCCTGCTTACCGGAGAACCCGAGTACCTTGACCCTTTGAAAGACGAAGCACCTAATGGTTGGTTGGTTACGGGCTACCCATGGTACGGCATTAAAACACCAGAACATGCTGCCTTTTTAAAAGCCTACCAGGCAAAGTTTAATGATTACCCACGGCTTGGTTCAGTGGTTGGCTATTCAACAATCATGTCATTAGCCGCAGGCGTCAAAAAAGCGGGCAGTACCAAGACAGACGACATGATTAACGCCTTTAGTGGGTTAGAGCTGATGTCACCCTTTGGGCCGATTCGCTATCGCCCTGAAGACCATCAGTCAACCATGGGTGGGTACGTAGGAAGAACAAAAAATGTTGATGGCAAAGGCGTCATGGTCGACTACGTTTATATTGACGGCGCAACAGTGCTGCCTTCGGCTGCAGAAGTCAAACTCTTACGTCCTGCTAATTAAAGTACCCCTACAAACAGGTCCACCATGGATTTTTCCGGCTTCCTCGTTCAGTTGTTAAATGGCTTGGCATCAGCCTCTTCACTGTTCTTGGTTGCGGTAGGTCTGTCACTCATTTTTGGGGTGACGCGCATTGTCAACTTTGCGCATGGCTCTTTTTACATGGTCGGTGCGTATATTGCCTACACACTGGTCTCACTTTGGACTGGCGCCTTAGGGTTCTGGGTCTCATTGCTGCTTGCCGCGCTGATGGTGGGTGTACTGGGCGCTTTAACTGAAATTTTGTTGCTACGGCGTATCTATAAAGCGCCCGAGCTCTTTCAGTTACTAGCGACCTTTGCACTGGTGTTGGTGATTAAAGATGCATCACTTTGGATCTGGGGGCCAGAAGAATTATTAGGGCCTCGAGCACCTGGCCTGACGGGCGCTGTTGAAATTTTAGGTCGGTTGTTCCCCACATATGATTTATTTCTAGTGGCGACGGGGCCAGTGGTGCTGGGGTTACTTTGGTTGTTGTTGACTCGTACCCGGTGGGGGATTCTGGTGCGGGCGGCGTCCCACGACCGAGGTATGGTTGCGGCTCTAGGTGTCAATCAAGTGTGGCTTTTTACCGCTGTGTTCGCACTCGGTGCTTTTCTAGCGGGTTTGGGTGGGGCATTTCAGCTGCCACGTGAACCCGCTAACCTTGAAATGGACCTCAACATCATTGGTTCAGCTTTCGTGGTGGTCGTCGTGGGCGGCATGGGGTCTATACCGGGCGCTTATGTTGCGGCTCTCCTCATTTCAGAGATTAAGGCCATTTGTATTTGGTTGGGTGTTGTCAACATAGCTGGGGTTGCAGTGTCCTTTTCTAAGCTCACGCTAGTCGTTGAGTTCTTAGTCATGGCACTGGTTCTGGTTTTAAGGCCATGGGGCCTATTTGGCCGACCTCAGCCACTTTCAAGGCACACAGGCCACACAGAAGAGCCTTTGCGTTTGGGCAAGGGTAACCAGTCGCTATGGTTAGGCATGTTACTTTTTCTTTTTCTACTCGCGCTGCCCATGTATAGTGCGCAATCACCGTACACCGTGATCTTGGCCATTGATTTGTTGGTTGCCGCATTGTTTGCCACGAGTTTGCATTTCATTATGGGCCCAGCGGGCTTGCACTCGTTTGGTCATGCAGCCTACTTCGGTCTAGGCGCTTATGGGGCGGCTTTGTTGTTAAAAAAAGCAGGCATTCCAATGGAGGTCGCTTTACTGCTTGCACCTCTTTTAGCGATTGCAGGCGCCTTTGTATTTGGCTGGTTTGCCGTACGGCTTTCAGGTGTTTACCTGGCAATGCTTACATTGGCTTTTGCTCAAATCACTTGGGCAACGGTCTATCAGTGGGATAGTGTAACGGGGGGTAGTAATGGCTTGATTGGTGTGTGGCCAGCCCATTGGTTAAGTCATAAGTCAACATACTATGTGTTGGTTTTGACTTTAACAACATTGAGTCTCTGGGCATTGCGTCGCATGTTATTTTCGCCATTTGGCTATGCCATTCGCGCGGGTCGAGACTCTTTTGCAAGAGCTGATGCAATTGGTATCGATGTTAAAAAAGTGCATTGGGTTGCTTTTATCATCGCGGGGGGCTTCGCAGGTTTGGCGGGTTCTTTGTTTGTATTTTCTAAAGGTAGTGTGTCGCCCGAGACTTTATTTGTGACAAAGTCAGTTGATGGCTTAGTGATGGTATTACTGGG
>JBDNHM010000239.1:0-1942 GCA_041688825.1 Burkholderiaceae bacterium
GCTTGGGCTATACACAACATTTACACTAATGAACGCGATACATTGATTGAACGTATCGATAAATTACAAGATGAATATGATACGGCTGTTGAATCCATGTCGACTGCTGATAGAAAAAATCTAATGAAGGAGCTTGGTATAGCTCGTTTGGCTTTAGAGGACTGGCCTGAAGAGCCTGAAGAAGGTGTGGAAAATTGGTTAGAAACCCTTTCAAAAAAAACATTTATTGAAAAGGTAGTACCTTTCATTAAGCAATGGTTTGAAGAAGAACCCGATGCATATGAATCAGACTGGCTTCCAGACCATCACTCCGCTCAAGGGCTCGCAAAGTGGTATTTTGAAACATTAGATGATGATATTATCGACTATCTTGGCATCGTTTTCGTTGAGGGCGAATGCTACGGCAATGGTTTTCAGGCTGCCCAATTGACGAGGGATGTTGATCAAACAAACCAGATTGCTGAAGAGAAAAGTCTTGCTATTCACTTCGTCAAGCTTTGATTTAATTTGATTCTTATATTGAAAACACTTATTACAATCAACTCAATAAAAAATGTGATGGCCTGTAAAACCGCTTAATAATCAACCCTATTTCAGCCACAAATATGTGCCGCACAAATATAAGCTCTGTCAAAACGCCTTCTTTCTGCTTTGTCCGAAACGTATCAGGTCTTGGTTGTCCAATTTTAGTGTTGCAATTCAGTACTTTTTTAATCTACTTTTTGGGTAATGCCTCGTTACCCCATAGTGCACCGTTCATTCCGCCAACAATACAGGCACTGGTGCTTAAATCACAACCCCAGTTAATCTCAAAACTTATTAAGGTAATTCAAGATGGCAGCAGAGTGCCCACCAGATTTATTTAAGGAATTCGAAAGCAGCACTTGCAGCTGGTTACGGCCAGAAGGCGATGGGCAGCAGTTTCTTTATGACGCTCTTGGCGAGCACATGGAATTTACTGGCTTGACATCTTTCACCATTGCGAAACTGGACAAAGAGACTTTTGAAGAATGGGAAAAATTTGAGTACTGGTGCGATGAAATGAAGCATGCGCTGATGTGGAAGATAGTTGACGTGGATTCTGATAGTTTTCAATCTGCATATGAGAAATCAACTCCAAAAAAATACTTTAAATCTAAATCAGTCGTTAAAGAAAAAATTATTGAAGTCCTCAGTGATGGGGCTTCTGAGGATATTGAAAATATTATGTGTGTAGAGATTCAATGCAAAACAAAAAAACTGTTCCTAATTTATTTTGACTCTGATGCTTGGACATTGGGGCACGGTGATTCAGTTTTTGTTGTGAAATCATTGGCGCAACTGAACAAAAAAAATGGCTTCTATCCTTTGTTATAAATCGTAAATATTGGGTTTGATACCCCCTATGCAAATAAACGGAAAATTTTGACATAGCTCATGATTTTAATAAACTTAAAGCTGCCTCAAGTAATTTCTAGCCTTTCGAGTGACCAAATTTGCTTCACTATAGCTTTAAGCAATTCACACCTTTGTTGTTCAACCTTTGTAAAGCATGATCGGTGAAAAAGGTTGATAGTTGGCTTACTTTGGATACTTCAAATATAAAAACTTTGAATTAAAAAAATTGATTGTGTAAATGTGTTAATTTTTGTTGTAACTAATTTAAGGTGCTTCGTATTTACCCTTTCACTTGACTAAGCAAGATCTCATAGTCTTGTTTTGTAATAGTTGGTGGGGCTAAAAGTTGTTGGCTTAAGGAACGCTTTCTAGTCATCAACTCATCAAGCTTCAAATCAAAACTACTATCGGGGTCAAGCGGGTTAATGGCCATAGGGTAATAGATATGAACATCTTTTTTCTGACCAATACGGTAAGCCCGATCTGAGCACTGATCTTCAACTGCAGGGTTCCACCATCTAGAAAGATGAATGACGTGGTTGGCTGCCGTCAAAGTAATGCCTAC
>JBDNHM010000240.1:0-6340 GCA_041688825.1 Burkholderiaceae bacterium
ACCACTTGCCGTCTAAAAGTCGGGGCGTCTAGTTTATACACCGTTAATTTCTGATTACGATTCACATAACTAACCACACTTTCAGGCATCAGTGCGGCATAGTTGCCCCCTGACACAACACCCCCTATCGCAACCATGGCATCGATTTCAAGGGCAGGCACTAAGGTTATACCCATATCGTGTGCCCACTGATCGATCAGTCGGCGTAAGCCATGACCTTGGGTAGGCAACACAAGATTAAGCGTTTCCAAAACTTCAATTGAAACCTTGCTGGGCAACGTGTGGTGATTTGCACCCACAACCAGCAGCAGTGGTTCATCAAGCAACACCTCAACGTCAAGCCCGACTGTGCGTTTGGGTATATTGGTGACCACGGCATCTAGTAAGCCAGCGGCTGTTGACTGCGCCAAAACCTCAGTCAACCCCTCATGTAGAGACAATGTCACCAATGGGTGTTGCTGCTGAAAATCTAGCACCGTTTTAACGAGGGCGTTTTGAGACACACTTTTAATCATACCGAGCCGCACATGGCCCGTTAATACACCTGAAACCTGTGTCAGACGCCCTTTGGCTTTGTGGAAATCGGCCAGTATGGGTAAGAACAGTTTATACATTTGGTCGCCCACAGGGGTGGGCGACATGCCCCGAGCATTGCGTATAAAGAGTTGTAGCCCCCAGTTTTCTTCTAGTTTACTCATTTGCATACTGAGGGCTGGCTGCACAATATTTAGCCTGCGGGCTGCTCGTGTGACTGATCGCTCTTCGTAAAGGGCAACAAAATACTGAATTTGCCTTAATTCCATATTTATAAACCCGTTTAAACGTTTGATATCAGTTTTAATGATATCAAACATAAGAATATATTAGTAGACACAATAACCAAATATTTTTTAGCATTGTTCGTACATGAGAACAACTAAGGTTATTTTGTTTGGGCGTTTTTGTGTGAATTACAAAAATCATGCAAAGCAAAGGTTTTTTGCTTTTTTACATATAAAAAATATATTTCACGGGGAAGTAAATGATAAGTCAACGACTTAAGACTGCGCGCATTCGTGCAGGTTTGTCACAAGAAAAACTGGGCAAAATGGCGGGCATCGACCCCACATCTGCCAGCGCACGTATGAACCAATACGAGCGCGGTAAACATGCGCCTGACTATCATTTAATGTGTAAGGTGGCTGAAATACTTGATATGCCCGTTAGCTGGTTTTACACCCAAGACGAAGATCAAGCCCGTTTACAAGAATTGTTTCACCGGCTAGATCAAATGCAGCGTGAACACATGTTGCATAAATTTGAAAGCCTAGCTAAGCAAGTTACCAGTAATAAAAGCCCAACCGTAGATGCAAAAATCTTTGCGGGCATGGGTTGAATTAGAACCCATGAACAAGCTGAGCAGTTGTGTTTCTAACTGCTCAGCGACGACAAACCATCAGCGGTTATTTTTTAATAAATCTCGTATTTCTGTTAGCAAAGCAACATCAGCTGGGGTTGGGGGCGGCGGTGCAGGGCGCTGTTCAGCTTCAGCACTATTACGTGCAATGTTCACCAGCTTGACCATCCAAAAAATCACAAATGCAAGTAGAATAAAATTGATCATAATGGTCAAAAAGTTACCCCAAGCAAAAACAGTTGCCCCGGCCTGAGTCAGATCAGCATACGTTTCGGGGCCGGTGTAGGTACTGGGGCGGGTTAATACAATAAACTTATTGGTAAAGTCGGCAGCACCACCGACCAAAAAATTGATAACAGGCAACACCAAATCTTTAACAAGTGAGTCAACAATTTTGCCAAAAGATGCACCAATGATGACGCCTACGGCTAAATCAATTACGCTGCCACGCACTGCAAAATCTCTAAATTCTTTAATAAAACCCTTTGTTTTAGTCATGTTAAGGTCCTGTAACAGTGATTAATGTTCTGACAGCGTTATAATGCATCTCGATTCAAACTGCAAATTGCCTTTGAATGTAAAACGTTGCCTCAATTAGGCACCCTGAAGGAATCAAAGATGAGCCAGGAAACGACCATCAACCCTAACGATGAAGGGGCTTCGCCCCTTACATTGCCACCAGACCCATCGCGCCGCTTTTGGATTGGTGCTACCTGTGCCTTCGGTGGCGTAGCAGGTGCCGGGGTTGGCCTACCTTTTGTCAGTACTTTTGCGCCGTCTGAAAAGGCGCGTGCAGCGGGTGCACCGGTTGAGTTTGACCTTGCACAACTTAACCCAGGCGAAATGCGTACGATTGAATGGCGTGGCAAACCTGTTTGGGTGATGCGCCGCACAAAAGAGCAGTTAGCCGAATTGCCAAAACTTAATAGCGAATTAGCCGACCCAAACTCAGACCGCCCAGGCTACACGCCAGAGTACGCGAAGAACGATTGGCGCTCACGCAAACCTGAATTTTTTGTTGGCGTAGCTATTTGTACCCACCTTGGCTGCTCGCCTACCCCTAAACTTGAAACGGGTCCACAAGCAAGTTTGCCTAATAACTGGCAAGGTGGCAGCTTATGCCCTTGCCATGGTTCAACGTTTGATCTGGCAGGTCGTGTATTTAAAAATAAACCTGCGCCTGACAATCTTGAGGTTCCGCCTTATCAGTACTTAAGCGAAACTAGAATTATTATCGGTGTTGATGAAGTTAACAAAGCCTAACCGTGTGGCGCAAACGGTATACGTTTGCTAAACAACTAAAAGACTCAAAGGAATTTTTTTATGGCTGGCGATAAAACTGTTGAAACGACTGGGTTAATGGGTTGGATAGACCAACGATTCCCTTTAACGTCGACAATTAAGGGGCATTTGTCTGAATACTATGCACCTAAAAACTTTAATTTTTGGTACTTCTTTGGCTCATTAGCCATGTTTGTACTGGTTCTACAAATTGTGACAGGCATTTTTCTTGTCATGCATTACAAGCCCGATGCGCAATACGCTTTCCAGTCTGTGGAATACATTATGCGTGAAGTGCCTGGTGGCTGGTTTATTCGTTATATGCATTCAACCGGCGCCTCTATGTTCTTCGTAGTCGTCTACTTACATATGGTGCGCGCGCTTATTTATGGCTCGTACCGCAAACCCCGAGAACTCATCTGGATATTCGGCGTTGGCATTTTCTTATGCCTAATGGCCGAGGCATTCTTTGGCTACCTGTTGCCATGGGGCCAAATGTCTTACTGGGGCGCACAGGTTATTGTGAACTTGTTCTCAGCCATTCCCTTCATCGGGCCTGAGCTCGCCATCTGGATACGCGGCGACTACGTTGTTTCAGACGCTACCCTAAATCGCTTCTTTGCATTTCACGTCATTGCCATACCCTTAGTATTGTTGGGCTTAGTCGCTGCCCACATTGTGGCCTTACATGAAGTCGGTTCGAACAACCCCGACGGTATTGACATTAAAGCAAAAAAAGACAAGTACGGTCGCCCCCTCGATGGCATCCCTTTCCACCCTTATTACACTGTGCACGACATTATGGGGTTGGCCGGTTTCGCAATCATTTTTATGGCAATTGTGTTTTTTGCACCTGAAATGGGTGGTTACTTTTTAGAGTACAACAACTTTATTCCTGCTGACCCTCTGAAAACGCCATTACACATTGCACCCGTTTGGTATTTCACGCCTTTTTATTCTATGTTGCGTGCCACCACCAGCGACTTTACCTGGGTGTTAGCCGCTTCGGCTGTCATCGGTGCGGGGTTGACCTTTATGCGTTGCAAAGGCTTAGCTAAACTTGCGTGGCCCCTTGCATTGTTAGTTGTTGCCGTGTTGTTACGTGTTATTGATGCAAAATTCTGGGGTGTTGTGGCCATGGGTGGCGCAGTGGTTCTGTTATTCTTTGTACCTTGGCTTGACAACAGCCCTGTGCGCTCAATTCGCTATCGCCCTAACTGGCACAAATGGCTTTACGGTATTTTCTTTGCTAACTTTGTTGTTCTTGGCTACTTAGGCACACAAGCACCAACAGACGCGTTTAACCTGATGTCACAAATTGGTACCATGATTTACTTGGCTTTCTTTTTGTTGATGCCAATCTGGACAGTGAAAGGTGAATACAAACCCGTACCTGACCGTGTTGTCTTTCACGCCCATTGAGCCTAAAACTGACGGAACCAAATAATGTTGATTAAAAAGCTTCTGAGCGTCATCGCCCTCGCAGTGGCCTGTGTCACAGCACAAGCCGCGGGTGGTGACTATGCGCTTGAAAAGGCACCTAATCGTTTAACAAACCAAGCCGCGTTACAAAATGGCGCCAAAATGTTTGTGAACTATTGCCTCAATTGCCATGCAGCCACATCTATGCGTTACAACAAGTTGCGTGATATTGGCTTAACTGACACACAAATTAAAGATAACCTGCTCTTTTCTGGTGAAAAAGTAGGCGACTTAATGAAAGTTGCTATGACTTCTGTCGACGCAAAAACTTGGTTTGGTGCACCACCCCCAGATTTATCAGTGATTGCAAGGGCAAAAGCCACCATCAATGGTCCTTCAGGTGCTGATTATATTTACACCTATCTTCGTACTTATTATCGTGACACGACCAAACCCACCGGTTGGAATAATCTTGCATTCCCCAACGCCGGTATGCCGCACGTCTTGTGGGAACGTCAAGGCCCTCGTGAATACACCTCTGTGGTGGTTCATGAAGTCGAAAAAGACGGTAAAAAATCGTGGGAACGTGTGACTAAGGTTTATGGCCCACAAGGCTACTGGACAGCCACAACTGAACCTTTGGTTGATTACACCGGTAAGGCTACTAGCGGGCATGGCTTTAAAGCCCTCGACAAAGCCCGCGCAACAGCTTACGACAGCGATATTGCCGACTTAACCGCTTTTCTTACCTGGATGTCTGAACCCGCTCAACTGCTACGCAAGCAGATTGGCGTTTGGGTACTGTTATTTTTAGGTATATTTTTTGTTGTGGCCTGGCGCTTAAACGCGAGCTACTGGAAACACGTTAAATAACGATTTGCTAGCAGCCAGCGCTTGTTGTTGACAGGCGCTGGCTTTTTGTTTTATGTTTGCACGACTTTAAACCAGTAAGGAACGCCTACCATGATGGTTCTTCACTCAGGTACGACCTGCCCATTTTCACACCGCTGCCGCTTCGTTTTATTCGAAAAAGGTATGGACTACGAAATTAACGATTTAGACTTGTACAACAAGCCTGATGAAATTAACGTCATGAACCCTTACGGCCAAGTCCCTATTTTGGTTGAGCGCGACTTAATTTTGTATGAGTCAAACATCATCAATGAATACATCGATGAACGTTTTCCGCACCCACAACTTATGCCAGCTGACCCTGTCATGCGTGCACGCACACGTTTATTTTTATTCAATTTTGAAAAAGAAATATTTGTTCATGTTGCCGTACTTGAAGACCGTAGCTTGCGTGCCGATACAAAAAAACTTGATCAAGCTCGTGCTGCCATTCGTGACCGCCTGTCACAATTAGCACCGTTACTCATTAAAAATAAATACATGTTGGGCGAAGACTTTTCAATGCTTGATATTGCTATGGCCCCTTTGCTTTGGCGCTTAGATCACTACGGTATTGATTTGCCTAAAACGGCTGCACCTTTACAAAAATATGCTGAACGTGTTTTTTCACGCCCCGCCTATATTGAAGCGCTAACACCGTCAGAAAAAGTAATGCGTCGCTAAATGGCTGAATCATCGACCAAACCGTACTTCATTCGTGCACTACATGAGTGGTGCACAGATAATGGCTACACACCACACGTTGTGGTGCAGGTCGATGAAAGCACACACGTGCCGCGTGCGTTTATTAGTGATGGTCAAATCACTTTAAATGTCGGTTTATTAGCCACCAATCAGCTTGATTTAAACAACGAGTTTATTTCGTTTCAAGCCCGATTTGGCGGAAAAACTGAAGACGTTTGGGTACCCATTTCTGCAGTTAGCGCTATTTTTGCCCGAGAAACGGGGGCAGGTATGGGGTTTGAAGTGGGTGATAGCAACGAAGGGTTTAGTGGTGCAAGTGATGAGGCACATGATGAACCAAGTGCAGAAACAAACAAGCACCTAACTAATCGCACAAATAGTCATGTAGGTGAAAAGGTAACTGGTGCGCCAACACATAACGCGACCGATAACTCACCCCATGACGAGACGCCCCCACCAAAGCGGCCTCATCTTTCTATTGTGAAATAAAAAATTCGATTCTGAAATATAAAGTTTAAAAATCTTTTACAATTGCAAGCTAACGTAAAAAAACACCTGCCGGTGTAGCTCAGTTGGTAGAGCAGCTCACTTGTAATGAGAAGGTCGAGGGTTCGATTCCTTTCACCGGCACCAAATACCTGTTAA
>JBDNHM010000034.1:0-2389 GCA_041688825.1 Burkholderiaceae bacterium
CCACGTCCATAAGCGCCTGAGATGATACCTCCAAAGTACTTTCAGTTGTCCATTCGTGAAATCCCAAGGTGCCTTGATATAACGCGTTGTAAATAACGCTCTCAAATACGCCTAAGCTTTGCAACTTCTGGGAATCTAGCCCCGACGTATTAGGTACCACTCTGACATTGAACTTCGAAATATCAATTTGCTGCAGGTGATGTAGGAATCCTGCCGCCCCACCATTATCGACCGCGTTATTAAGCTGTTGCCAGTAGGTAACCCGACCTCGTTGCTCGTCAGAGACGTCCAATATAAAAAAGCGGCGTTCGTCAGAAGTCGCAGGTACGACCCACTCGCTATTGCTGCACATCAAAATCTTCAGTCGGTTTCGAGCCACTACCGCATCGACGCCTTTTTTCTCAATAACGATATGCGGCTCGGTTACTAATCCTTTCAGTACGTTTTCACCTGTACGATCCCCAGCGAAAAATGCTTCATCAGCAAATAAGAATGCAGTGTTACGTAAATGGCTGTTGAAGTTACCCACCAAATGTTTACTGTTCGTGATTTGCATTCCATGTTGCCCGAAGATCTTAAGCATGAGACGCCCCAAAGTGCTTTTGCCAACCCCTTTCAATCCCCGAAGTACAACAGCGACTTCCCCCTGCCGCTCTGGGTGCTGAATGCCCGACGCAAGCCAATTGACTAAGTACTGATAGTTAGTCGCATCGTTTTGGCACACAACTTTGAGCAGGTAGTCAAGAATCGGTCCCACTGCACTGGGTGCAGGTGCCACGCCAAACCCCCGCCATAAGTTGTAGGTATGCTCAGGGCAGTTGCCATTGGGTATAAATGCCATACCGTTAACGTAGGTTCGCCGAGCCGTGCTATCTAGCCAAAAATCTGCAATACGCCGTGGTTTACCGCCAATTGACGCTACTTGGTTATATAGCCCTTTGAATGCTGGGAATGTGAGTTTGTCGAGTGCCCCATGGCCTAGTTCCGGATCAACCGTTTCTTTAAATACAAATGTGAAAGCCCCTTCTTTTGTGACAAAGTGCTTTTGATTAAATAACTCAACAATCTCGTCACCAGATCCAGTCAATATTGGGAGCTGTTTTGGTTCATCAATGTCACTGGTGCTCGAATTTGAAGTGGCGTCGATTTCTTCATGTGGTGTAACAACATCTTTGCTTAGTGTCTGGAGTAGTTTTGTAAAATTAGGCTCTATCTGGGCGCATGTCTGATTAATATAGGGGTCGAATGCAACCGAAAGATCGAGGGGTCGAGCCAAGACGTCTTCAACACTATCATCGGCCATGATTAGTTTGGGCAGTGGGTGTTTGCGCTTCCTTAGGCTCAAGAGTGTTTTGATTGGAGTGTTGGTTATGTTCGCGGTTGTTTCCCCGTCCGCCCAAACTTGCTCAAAGTCCGCAACCGACCCTTCATAATTGTCCTCATAGCATAGGTGCTTCTTAGACCAGTCAAACATGGCTGATTTAATCACCTGAACTTCTGGGCTTCCAACTGGTGCAAACCTTGCGCCCAGTGTTACCACTGCCAGCCATTTGACCCGACCGTTATCGCCCAGCTCGGTAACTGGTGTCTTGGTTAATTCAGCTATGAGAGCAGCTAAACTTCTCTGATCAAACAGCCAGCACCAGTTCCAGACCGAACCCACCTCACGCATTGTGTTTTCTTTTTCTTGAGCAGTTGGGCTAGCAAATTCATGTCTCGAACCAGCTTCAGCCCAGTCACGTAGCGCTTTCTTGAAAGACCCAATAAGTTCATGTTGCTCGGTAATTGTTTTCTGTTTCCACGCACTAGCTATGGACTTCGATTTTGGTTTGACTGGAGGGGGCGTTGCGTGTTTTAGAAAGTGATCGACATCGAGTGGTTCTTTATCGAAAATTGCATGGCAAGTATCGGTTTCATTACCTTGGTTTTGTTTGGTCTGCTCATTTACCACTGGAAGAAAGCAGGGTAGTTCACCTCGGTAAACGGATTGGTCGAACTTGATAGCGCCCTTGGTCGGGCAACATGCCTCTAGATACGCCTCAAAGGCCTTGCCTAGGGCCACTCCTTCATCGCGGTTTACTAATCTGTTGAGCTCTAAGATAATGCGTACGCGGGGCTTCTGTGCAGTATGGCGTGAGGTTGTGTACCAGCAGTGGTTTAAACCCTCATCACTCAACCACTGGCGCAGCCAAAACCAAACTTCGGGGGGCTCAATTCCATCCAAGTCGAGTGATAGAAATCGGCGTGACTGGACGTGGCTTTTCAATCGCCATGATTTTTCACCACTGTATTTCTCAGGGTTGTCATGTGGTCCGACAGAGAAGGAAGCGCATATGAATAGCTTGCTCTTTGCATCTGAAATAGTGCTCAGAATGAATTCAGCGAATGA
>JBDNHM010000035.1:0-9004 GCA_041688825.1 Burkholderiaceae bacterium
TAAGTAATCGCACTGAGGTTAGATTCTAAAAGTGACATCATAGTTTCCTAGATTTTATATTGGCACACTCTGTGCTGTTAGTTTAATTGGCATTTCTGGCGGAGCATCTTTAGCCCATTCAAGAATATGATGGACTGTATTCGTATCATTATTGATAAACCGCCAGGCATATGATCTGGCAACAGATTTAATTATTAAACTTTCTTTTTTAATGCTACCGTCAGACGGCCTAATGCAGCGCTATGAACACCTTGAGGAACAATTGCGCGAATGAGGTACATTTCCTGACTTTGGGTTGCCTTTAACAGCGCTTCATGCAACTCATTTTCTGTTTTACACGCCACACCGACGCCTACGCCAAAAGACTGCGGCAGGTTTTCAGAGTAAAGCTGAGGAATGTTGTTAAATGGGCCGTCTATCATTGGCCTTTGAGTGCCATACCCTTTATTATCTACTACGATCACAATCGGATTTATTCCGTGAAAGACAGCGCTTAACACTTCTAAGCCTGTCATTAAAAAGGCGCCATCTCCCACCAATACAACAGGTCTACGTGCTGGATCAGCCAATCCGGCTCCTAATGCGGCCGGCACGGCATAACCCATGGTGGCATAGTAGGCGCTTGCCAAAGCCCAAGCCGGGGCAACCAGCTCAACGGAGGAAAACAGACAATCACCTGGCTCTATTAACAATCCGTACTTGTCGTCAATTAGAGCTGATACACAGTTCATTACACGCTCAACTGATAAGGCTTTATTATGTTCGGGCTCAAAAATAGGTGTGATGTGAAGACCTTGCCCATTTTCGTGGTAATTATCTTTTAACGCGGCTTTAATTAAGGCTGGCACAAAAGCCCAGAGCGGGACATCTTGGTATGTACGATAGCCAATATGTACGTCTGTATCTGTGCATTCGATGACCTTTGACTTGTCTAGTTTTTGAGTAAAGCCACCCATCACTAAATCAGCGAAAAGAACGCCAAACATAATGAGTGGCTTAGCATTTTCTACTTGATTGACTACCACCTCGGGACTCACTGCCCCCATGTAAACGCCGAGTGACATAGGGTGTCTCTCAGAAATAATGCCTTTTGTAAGTGATGTCGTCGCAACGGGAACCTCAAATAGTTCAGAGAAAGTCTGTAAATGCTTGTTAAGGCCTCGACGAGCTGCCATAATTCCTGCCAACATAACTGCATCGCCAGGGGCCTTCAAAATCTCTAGAACCTCTGCCACTGCGATTTCTAACTTTATATGGTCTACCTTAGGTAGCTCAATTTCTAGAGCGTTCATCACATCATAAATAGGAACATCTACCATGTCCCTAGGAATTTCGATATAACCTGGCCTCTGATGCGCGATCATTTGAGAAATTACTCGATCTATTTCAGCGGCTGCAGTGAGGGGGTTTGTTAAGACAGCCTGAGCAATTGTGACGTCACGGAAAACTTCTAACTGAGTATCAAAGTTTTTTACTTTGTGATGAATTAAGGGATCCCCTTTCCTTTCAGCAATTCCCGGAGCGCCGCTAATAACTAATAAGGGTACCTGTTCAGCCCATGCACCTGCCGTTGCATTGACAACCTTGAAACCGCCTACCGAGTAAGTAACAGCACAAACCCCAAACCCTTTTAAGCGCGCATATGCATCGGCTGCAAAGGCAGCGCCTTGCTCATCAGCGGTGACATGAATGGGAAAATTTTCATGAACCATACGATCAAAAAAACGCAGAGCAAAATCGCCAACAATTCCAAAAGCTTCATTTACGCCTTGCTCTTTGAATCGCTTGATTAAAAATTTAGGAATAGTCGTCATATTTTCAACAGGCATGATTCATTTCTCAAGGTAGGCTTATGCAGGAATTCATTAACAACATTATCATCATTAAAAGCATTTACTCGGTAATCAACCCGTAGATTAACCGAACTTAGAAGCAGACTTCTTTCATTAATAGTAGTTAAGAAAGAAACATTCGAAACTTACTGACTCCTAGATCATGGAAGCCCATAACCGGGTTGAGTCTGGGCTGGCCGTAACCGAATACCGTGAATATTGGTGACTGCGCATCGGTGTGCAAGAAGAAGCCCTTGCATCGGGTAAACCAGTACCGGTTTTACGTGATGAAACTGAACGGCCCGAAGCCGTTTAAATGGGTGTTGTTAAGTTGGTCGGCACAAATTTTGAGCGTATCGTTACAACAGCACAATTGCTTTTAGACGACTCTACCGCCTACCGTGCTATGGCTCGTGGCGTTTCACCTTATGGTGATGGCAAAGCCACAGAACGAATCGTGAAGGTTTTGCAGGAAAGTCTCTGTTGAGCTTCAAAACATTAAAAAAACATTCAGACGAGAACGTAAAACCTTACATTAATAAGTAATGTTTAGTGTAGGGCTTTACACATTTTTTTGATAACTTCCACTAAGATATATTAACGATAAATGAATTAGCTCATTAAAAAATGAGTCTAACTTTTAAATTTTACGGAGACGACAATGATCTATTCAGCACCAGGCCAGCCAAATGCAAAAGTTATCTATAAACCACACTATGAAAACTTTATAGGCGGCAAATGGGTTGCGCCAACTAAAGGGCAATACTTTGATGTCGTTTCACCTGTCAACGGCAATGTTTACACCAAAGTCGCGCGTTCAAGCAGTGAAGATATTGAAAAAGCCTTAGATGCAGCACATATTGCTGCTGATACCTGGGGAAAAACATCAACCACTGAGCGCTCAAATATTTTACTTAAAATTGCAGACCGCATTGAAGCTAATTTAGAAATGCTGGCTTATGCTGAAACAGTTGATAATGGTAAAGCGATTCGTGAAACCCTCAATGCCGATATTCCGCTTGCCATCGATCATTACAGATATTTTGCAGGCTGCATACGTGCCCAAGAAGGCGGTATTTCACAGATAGACGAAAATAATGTTGCTTACCATTTTCAAGAGCCTTTAGGTGTGGTCGGGCAAATTATTCCATGGAACTTTCCCATTCTCATGGCTGCATGGAAATTGGCACCTGCATTAGCCGCGGGTAATTGTGTAGTGCTTAAACCCGCTGAATCTACCCCTGTTTCAATTTTGCTTTTGGCAGAGCTCATCGCTGATTTACTACCACCAGGTGTATTGAATATTGTTAACGGCTATGGCCGAGAAGCAGGTATGCCACTTGCAAGCAGCAAAAGAATAGCCAAAATTGCATTCACTGGTTCAACGTCTACAGGCCGAGTGATTGCTCAAGCGGCAGCAAACAATCTTATTCCCGCCACTTTAGAACTTGGTGGTAAATCACCTAATGTTTTCTTTGCCGATGTTATGGATAAAGATGACGCCTTTCTAGACAAGGCAATTGAAGGTTTAGTCTTGTTTGCATTTAATCAAGGTGAGGTTTGCACATGCCCATCTCGCGCATTGATTCAAGAAAGTATCTACGATAAGTTTATGGAAAGAGTGCTCAAGCGCGTTGCAGCCATTAAACATATAAACCCCCTAGATACCGACAGCATGATGGGTGCTCAAGCGTCAAAAGAACAGTTAACTAAAATTCTCTCTTATCTTGATATCGGTAAGCAAGAGGGTGCAGAAGTTTTAGCAGGTGGTTCACAAGCGCATATGGGCGGTGACCTTGAAAATGGTTTTTATGTTCAGCCTACTATATTTAAAGGCCACAATAAAATGCGTATTTTTCAAGAAGAAATTTTTGGCCCAGTACTTGCCGTAACAACTTTTAAAGACGAGGCAGAAGCATTAGAAATTGCAAACGACACGATTTACGGCTTGGGTGCCGGCGTGTGGAGTCGTAATGGCAATGTGGCCTACCGAATGGGTCGGGCAATTAAAGCCGGTCGTGTTTGGACAAACTGCTTTCATGCGTACCCTGCCCACGCTGCTTTTGGTGGGTATAAAGAATCTGGTATTGGCAGAGAAAATCATAAAATGATGTTGGCTCACTATCAAAATACCAAAAACTTACTTGTCAGTTATGACGAGAACAAGTTGGGCTTTTTCTAAAACAAACAATAGAAAAATAACCTTTTAGACCAGCTTGTTCTGGTCTTTTTTTTTCGAGAGGGCATCAAAATGATTGAAAGAGTCACAGCAACCGACAAGGCGCTAGCGTTAATTAAAGTACTACAAGCAGAACACGGAGAAATAATGTTCCATCAGTCTGGCGGATGCTGTGATAACAGCGCTGCAAACTGTTATTTACCAACAGACCTCACCATCGGTGCATATGATGTCAAATTAGGGGAAGTAGGGGGCGTGCCTTTTTATATTGGAAAGTCACAATATGAGCATTGGAAGCATACTCAACTCATTTTGGACGTCATTGAAGGAACGGGTGGAACTTTTTCACTAGAGGGCGCAACGGGCAGCGCTTTTCATACACGCTCTAGGTTATTTACCAATGAAGAATGGTTATTAATCGAGCCACAGGTTACCAAAGACTTAAGCTGAAAGTAATATGTATTGAGATATATACCTTCACTCAGAAGGTTGTGCGTCTTGGGCAAGTCTTTTGAGGCATTGAGTTTATTTTTTCGCCTATTTTTGGCAAGATATAATAAAGTCTCGCTTTCGCGAGGCTTTTATTTTGTGGTCATTGCTGGCTCTACTTTATGATTCGTATTACTGAAATTCGCTTGCCCGTTGGCCATGCCCCTGAGGCGCTTGAAGAAGCCGTTTTAAATCGGTTGCACCTGCAGCCCGACGATTTAATTAGCTTTGAAATGTACAAGCGCAGTTACGACGCCAGAAAAAATGTTTTGTTGGCCTTTATTTACACGGTTGATCTGACTGTTAAAGATGAAGAGCAGGTTCTGAAGCGATTTTCAGATGATATTCACGTTACGCCATCACCCGACACAAGCTACCATTTCGTCGCGAGCGATGCGCAAGTTTTGCCCGAGGTGAATGCCGCAGATTTTCAGCGCCCTGTTGTCATTGGCTTTGGCCCCTGTGGTATTTTTGCGGCCTTAATATTGGCGCAAATGGGGCTTAAACCCATTGTGCTTGAGCGGGGCAAACAGGTGCGTGAGCGCACGCAAGACACATGGGCGCTTTGGCGTAAAAATGTGTTGAACCCCGAATCAAATGTTCAGTTCGGTGAGGGTGGGGCGGGTACGTTTTCTGATGGCAAACTGTATAGCCAAATTAAAGACCCTAAGTTTTATGGTCGCAAAGTTATTCATGAGTTTATCAAAGCGGGTGCCCCAGAAGAAATTCGTTATGTCGCCAAGCCCCATATCGGCACTTTCCGGCTGGTGGGTGTGGTTGAAAAAATGCGCCAAGAAATGATTGAATTGGGCGGTGAAATTCGTTTTTCACAAAAAGTGATTGGCTTTGATATAGAAGACGATCAAATTAAAGGCGTCAAAATAGAAGGGCATGATGACTTGGCTGCCAACCACGTCATTCTTGCCTTAGGGCACAGCGCGCGCGATACCTTTGAAGCGTTACATGACGCCGGTGTGTTTATGGAATCGAAGCCTTTTTCGGTGGGGTTTCGCATTGAACACCCTCAATCGTTAATTGATAAAGCCCGTTTAGGCCCCCATGCCGGGAATGAATATACCGGTGCGGCAGATTACAAGTTGGTCTATCACGCCAGCAATGGTCGCTCGGTATACAGCTTCTGTATGTGCCCAGGTGGCACCGTGGTGGCAGCCACCTCCGAACCCAATCGTGTGGTTACCAATGGCATGAGCCAATATTCTCGTAATGAGCGTAATGCCAATGCCGGTATTGTGGTGGGTATTACACCAGAAGACTACCCCGGTGGCCCTTTGGCTGGCATTGAGTTTCAACGTGCTTTAGAGTCAAAGGCTTATGAAATGGGCGGCTCAACCTATGAGGCCCCTGGCCAATTAGTGGGTGACTTTTTAGAGGGCAAGCCCTCAACTGAGTTTGGCAGTGTGATACCGTCTTATAAGCCCGGGGTGCATCTGACCGATTTAGCTGACAGCTTGCCCGCCTATGCCATTGAAGCAATTCGGGAAGCCATTCCCGCGTTTGAAAAACAGATTAAAGGGTTTTCAATTAAAGACGCGGTGCTCACAGGTATTGAAACCAGAACGTCTTCACCCCTGCGCATCACGCGAGACGTTAATTTTCAAAGCATGAACGTTAAAGGTTTATACCCAGCGGGAGAGGGTGCTGGCTATGCGGGTGGCATATTATCAGCTGGGGTAGATGGTATTAAAGTTGCTGAGGCGGTGGCGTTAAGTTATTTGTCGAAATAATGATGAGCGCTATAGTTAAGCAAACTCAATGGTCGTATCGTCAATACTTCGCAGTCAACTAGTACAGTCAACTTATACAGTCAACATTCCACAGTCATCATCTATAGCCTGCAATGAGTCAGCATCAAGTCAAAATCAGAATTTGAATATTCAACGCGGTTTGCTTTGGGGGCAAACTAGCGCTGTCTCAAAGGGTGCTACCGTGAATTATTCGGCGGGCAACATGTCATTTGCGGCGACTTGGAATGACGGTTTCGATTCGAACAAAATGAATTGGTTGGGCGCATCAGGCACATACCAATTAAACACCAAAGAAAATGTCACGTTAAGTTGGGTAGGCCCCGTGAGCGGTAACTCACAAAATACTTACAACACACCGTTATTACAAAACAATTCACAAACTTTAAATGCAATTTACACGTACAGCGCAGACCGTTGGTTTATTGCACCTTACCTTCAATATACAGTTGTCACTAAAAACGAATCGATTGGTATCACCTCGCAGTCTCAGGCCTATGGTGCGGCATTGTTGGCGAATTATCGATTTGTTGACACGAACTGGGAAGGTGTAGGTCGCACCAAAATAAGCCTACCTTTTCGCGTGGAATATATTAAAGAACAGGGTGGCAACCAAGGCGACCCCAACTCAATTCTTTATGGCCCCAACAGTTCGGCTGTCTCGCTTACCCTTACACCTACGATTCAGGTTGATCAATATTTTGCCCGGCTCGAAGGCTCTTTGGTGCAGATTTATCAAGCTCAGCCAGGGTTGGGCTTTGGTTCGAACGGCACCAACGCTTCACAATACCGAATCATGCTTGAGGTTGGGGTATTGTTTTAGGCTTTTGATGGCGGTCTGCCTGAGTCTCTGCCGAAAGGTATCGCAGGCGATTAGGCAACTTGGTCAACGGATCTATTAAAGCCACATCTAATCGTTTTTTGTGGCGACGTAAAAGTGATTTCTTGACAGAGGCCAGGAAAAAATACAATATCCTATAATAATAGGATATTGTATTTGTTTGTATAAAATGTAAACATAATAACCATTATTATAGGAATTTTATCAAATAGCGTTTAGAATGACTGAGTATCCTACTATTATGGGAATTATGAAAACGATGCTACCTTCGCCGCCGAAAGTTGTTCTGCCTATTACCGATGCCAAGGTCTTGGGTGAAATTTTGCGACAGGTCAGAAAAGAGTCAGGCATGACCTTAGTCGATACCGCAGAATCGGTTGGTATCGCTAAGCAGACCTTGTCAGACCTAGAAAATGGTCGTGTTTCTGTCGGTATCAATACCGTACTTAAAATAGCGAATGATCTAGGCCTTTGTCTTTTTGCAGTTCCGCGCCACGAGCAAAATCGTATTCAAAGTATTCTTGAACAGTTTCATAGCGAGAGGTCATGAGCACTGCGTTAGATGTTTACTTAGATCAGATATTAGTTGGCCAACTTGGGCATGATTCAATCACAAACACCTTTTCTTTTATCTACACACAGCAGTGGCAAAATCACCCTAAAGGCTTTTCTCTCTGCCCGTCAATACCACGTATTTCTGATTCCAAACAAAGCCCTGAAAAACATAGCGCTTTAGTTCGGCAGTTTTTCGAAAATCTATTGCCTGAAGGTGAGGCATTAGATATTGCAGCCCAAGTCAATAACGTATCTAAAGCTAATTTAGTTGGCCTTTTCATTGCACTCGGTAAAGAAACGGCGGGCGCCATCAGAATAGCAGTGCCTGGTGTTGCGCAACAAGCATTCACGGAACAGACCGCTTTGCGGCAAATCACTTCAGAAGAACTCTCTGAGCGCATGGGTCAACGCAGTCAAATACCCTTTTCTGTTTGGGATGGAAAGGTTCGACTTTCAATTGCCGGCTATCAAGACAAAGTTGCCGTGTATGAAAAAAAAGGGCAATGGTTTCTCGTGGATGAACCTCGTCTTGTCTCCACTGTCATCATTAAGCCTATGCCGCAAAGCGTAAATCTCGCTAACTTACCTGCCAATGAATTTTTTTGCATGCGCTTAGCCAAGGCAATAAATATACCTGTAGCTGAAGTGAGATTAGCGTACGTACCAGAGCCAATATTGCTTGTAAGTCGTTTTGATCGAATCGAAACAAAAGAAAATGTGCAGCGGTTGCACGTGATTGATGGTTGCCAAGCCTTAGGGTTTTCAGTTGCCATGAAATATGAGCGCCCATATGGAGATGGCCGAGATGTTCGCGATATTCGAGATGGCGTTTCTTACCCCTTACTCTTTGACCTTATTAATCGATTTAGCGTTTATCCGGCTAAAGATCGAACAACCTTGTTACGTTGGGCGATCTTTCAGGTACTCATCGGCAATACAGACGCCCATGGCAAAAACCTATCTTTTTTCGTCAAGAGTGCTGGTTTAAGTCTGGCACCAGCCTACGACCTTGTATGTATTCCCGCTTTGCGCGATGAAACGCTGTCGCAAACTTTTGCGATGTCTATTGGCGATGCTTTTACAGAATCAGAAATCACCGCTAGCGACTGGTTTGAGTTTGCAGTGGCATGCGGGCTCACCACAAACTTTGTTAAAAAAACCATTGAAAAAATGACTCAAAATATTCTGAATAACTTAAACGAAATGGAATTGGTTTCCACAGAAAACTGTATTGCAAAAGAAGTTGCTGATGCGCTAATCTCGACCATCAGCCATCTGTGTGAGCGGCAAAAAGCAATATCTAAAAATCTTTAACCCTTATCAAGGTACCTGGTGCGTCACCACA
>JBDNHM010000241.1:0-4725 GCA_041688825.1 Burkholderiaceae bacterium
ACGTTGTAAAAGGCAAAATTCAAGCTAATGGCGCAGAGTTAAATGCAGGAGACGCCTTATTCATTCAAAACGAATCAAAACTTGAAATAGAAAACGGGCAAAATGCCGAAATTTTGTTTTTTGATTTGGCGCCATAATTTTTAGTTTATGCTCGATTTTTGTCGAGCGCAAAAAAAGTAACTTGCATGCCTTTGTATCTAATCGTTAACAAGTTTTGATACTCTGGGCTATGAACCCATTCGCTTGCTCGTTCAAACGAATCAAAACAAACTTCAACGAATGAATCAAACGGTTGGCAGTTCAACTCATTCCATACCGGGGTGAACGCTTGACCTCGATCAGTGACTTTGCCACCAAATATTTCAACTGTTTGACCTACTTTTGACAAGTATTCTTTTAACGCTATTTGATCAAGAGATTTAATTAAACCCATAAACGTAACCATATTCTTCTTCCTTGCTCTATGTGTTGCCTTGTTGCATTTATCGTTTGAACCGCCCTTAATAAACGCGAAATAATGCTGCCTAAAAAATAATATCGATTCATTTGAAAATAAAGTTGGTTGAGTTCAGACTTTAAAATATTAATCTACAAAATGGCTATGTCAAATTCTTTTCAAATTTTAGCTGTTGATTATGCTTCACCGCTTGATCAATCTGCTTTTAAGTCAGTATTAAACATGTATGCCCTTGACCCAATGGGTGGCGGCAAGCAAATAGAGACAGCCATACTTGAAAGGGTTTGCCCAGATTTGGCTCAGATGCCAGCTGCCCGATCGTGGTTGGCGTGGCAAGGTAATCAGCCAATTGGTTTGCTGAATGCATTCAAGGGTTATTCAACCTTTAAAGGGCAGCCACTCATGAATGTGCACGATATTGCGGTGCACCCTGATTATAGAGGGCAGGGTGTTGGGCGAGCGTTACTTTCAGCACTTGAACAGTACGCCCTAACAATTAATTGTTGCAAGATTACGTTAGAGGTTTTGGTGGGAAACCTGCCTGCACGGCAGGCTTATATTAAGTCAGGGTTTGAAGACTACACCCTTGACCCAGCCATGGGCACAGCATGTTTTATGCAAAAATGGCTTTAGTAAATATGCTTGCTATAAATTACTAACTCTCAATTACCCCTGATGTTAGCGGGGCATACTGTTACGAAGCGTTAGATAGGTGTTTAATTGGTTAGACATAATTTTTAATTTCTATAAGTAATTGTCAGTCTGAATTTTCAACATCAGTTGCTAAGCTCAATTTTTATCATTACTACGCGTTTAGCCTGCGAATTTTTCAAATACTATCTTGACTGTTAGTTATTAACTTTAATTGTTAATTTGTGTACATGACAAATTTAACGGAGCTTTTTGCATGACCGATCGAACAAAAGAGTTAACCGAAAGCAAAAGTGATCAAACTCAAAACGATCAAACCTTGCCTGACTCAGGTCGCCCGATGTCTGTGGTGATTCGCGAACGTATAAAGAAGTCGCGTAAACGGTTTCACGCTAACGACAATATTTCAGCGTTTATTGAGCCCGGCGAACTTGAACTTTTACTTGACGAAGTTGAGCAAAAAATGGCCGGTGTGTTAGAAAGCCTTGTCATTGACACAGTAGGCGACCACAATACGCAAGGTACAGCAAGGCGTGTCGCCAAAATGTATCTCAAAGAAGTGTTTGGTGGCCGCTATGCAGCTCAACCCGCTATTACTGAGTTTCCCAATGTTGAGCATCTAAATGAACTCATGATCGTTGGGCCGATTACTGTTCGTAGCGCGTGTAGTCATCACTTCTGCCCAGTAATTGGTCAAGTATGGGTAGGCATTATGCCTAATGAACACACCAATGTTATTGGTTTATCTAAATATGTACGATTGGCGGAATGGATCATGAGCCGCCCTCAAATTCAAGAAGAAGCTGTCGTGCAATTGGCAGATTTAATTCAAAGTAAAACCCAACCTGATGGTTTGGCTGTCGTCATGAGTGCCACACACTATTGCATGTCGTGGCGTGGTGTAAAAGATATGGGTAGCCGCATGATCAACTCAGTTATGCGGGGTAGTTTTTTAAAAGACCCCAATTTACGTCGTGAATTTTTATCACTCTTACCGCGTGAGGAAAAATAATGCTTGTTCGATTACTTTATGTTAGCCGTGCTGTAGATCAAGAACCTGTTGAGCCCGATACGACAGATGAACAAATCTTAGAAGCCACTGAATCAATCATGGCAGCCTCACGTTCGTACAACGTGAGCAACGGTATTACAGGTATTCTTTGCTACGGTGGTGGCATTTACCTTCAGGCTATAGAAGGTGGGCGCAATGAAGTAAACAGTTTGTATAACCACATTATTGTTGATCCTCGTCATACTGATGTGGTGTTATTGCACTACCAAGAAATTCGCGAAAGACGTTTCAGCGGCTGGACAATGGGGCAAGTTAATTTATCTAAGCTCAACACCTCTATTGTCTTAAAATATTCAGAGCGCCCCGTGCTCGACCCTTATGCGGTATCTGGTGATGTTTCAATGGCTTTGCTTGAAGAATTAATGTTGACTGCCTCAATTATTGGTCGGGCTTAAATATGGCTCAGCTGTCTCAAGATGACATTCAACCCCTAATGATTCAGTTAGACCCTATATGGAAAATGGTGCCGGGTCAGGCTGAATCAACCGATTCGTTGCAAGCACAATTTAAATTTAAAAATTTTACTTCTGCGTTTGCGTTCATGACCCGGGTGGCAAAAGTCGCTGATGAAATGAACCATCACCCCGAATGGTTCAATGTTTACAACCGTGTTGACGTTACATTACGTACCCATGATACTGGTGGCCTTACTCAGCTTGACTTTGATTTGGCGAAAGCGATCGATCACTTGATTTGAAGTTGTTAAAAGTGAACGCATCATTTTTTAACATTGTCTTTCATCGCCTCAATACTAAATCTGATTGTCATTTCAATTGATTGAGCGACGGCCCCAAACTTACAAAACGTTATGCCGACTTGAATGCGTGCTGCTGTAAGGTACTCAGCTCAACGTATTCAAGTGCTTTAATGTGCGTTGAAGCCAACACAACATCTGGCGCAACCCCAGCCTGGTAGGCTTGAACCCAACGTGTTACGCACAAGCACCAGCGGTCGCCTGCTATGAGGCCTTGAAATCGCCATTCAGGACGAGGGGTTACTAAATCATTACCCTGCTTAACTGAAAAATCTAAAAATGCCTGACTAACCCGTGCACACACAATGTGAGTACCACTATCGGTTTCATCTGTTTCACAACAACCGTCACGAAAGTAGCCTGTTAAAGGGTCATACGAGCAGGGCACTAAGGGTTCGTTTAAAACATTTAATGCATCACTGAGAGGGTGTTCATGGCTCATGTTAATTCTCTTATAACGTGTTGATATTTTTAATGATTGATGTTGCCTGTGTATTTAAAATTTGTCGCGTTTCATCGGGCATTTTTTCAAGTTGACGATACGCCATACCGATGCGGGGGTTGCGCTCAAATGACGCACGATGTCGGTCATAAAAATTCCAATATAAGGCATTAAACGGGCATGCACGATCACCGGTTTTAAGCTTTTTGTCGTAATGGCAGCCTCTACAATAATCGCTCATGCGATCGATGTAGGCTGCGCTACTAACATAAGGTTTAGTGGCCATAATGCCATTGTCAGCATATTGGCTCATGCCTACTGTATTGGGTAGTTCAACCCATTCAAATGCATCAATATAAACCCCTAGGTACCAAGCATGCACTTGCTGTGGGTTTATGCCAGCAAGCAAGGCAAAGTTGCCTATCACCATCAGTCGCTGAATGTGGTGGGCATAAGCATGATCAAGCGATTGAACAATCGACTTGGCCAGACAGTTCATTTTGGTTTCACCTGTCCAGAACCATTGTGGAAGATCAACATGGTGTGATAAGTGATTTGCCGCCTCATAACCCGGCATGTGCGCCCAATAAATACCCCTGACATACTCGCGCCAACCCAGTATTTGCCGAATAAAACCTTCAACTGCTGCGATCGGTGCGTTGTCATGTTGCCAAGCGTGTTCAGCCCGTTTAATGACTTCTAACGGCGACAGCATTTTGACATTTAAAGAAAATGAAATGAGTGCATGAAACATACGCCAGTTTGAGTGCGTCATGGCATCTTGATAGTCGCCATAATTTACCAAGCGATGGGTGATGAAGTCTTCAAGTTGTAGCAAAGCTTCAGCGCGATTAAGCGGCCATCTAAAGTCGTTGGCTTGGGGGTTTCCAAACGATTTAACACCTTGCTTTTGAATAGATTCCCATAAAGCACTGTGGTCATGTGTTGAACGATTGTCAGGTGGAACCGGGGGGTCACCGCGCCAAGGTTTACGGTTTTCTTGATCAAAATTCCATTGATTATCAACGGGTGTTTTTTTGTCTTGCATCAGCACATTGTGTTTAGTACGAAGCTGTCGGTAAAAGTATTCCATCAGCCATTGTTTGCGGCCCTTAAATATCTGTTGGGCCTCATCTCTTTGCGTGATGAAATGTTCAGTGTCAACCATTTCAACAGGCAAGTGATGTGCGATAGCGTATTTTGCAAGCTGTTGGTCTAAACGGTATTCATCAGGTGCGAGGTAAACAACTTTTTTTGCTTGGTATTGATCAATTAAAGCATCTAGGTTTGCTGTGATCGAATGCGTATTAAGTGGGTCGTTAATTTTAAAATAATGTACCCGATGACCG
>JBDNHM010000242.1:0-1315 GCA_041688825.1 Burkholderiaceae bacterium
TGAATCGCCCCGGGTTTCGAGGAGGTTAGTTGGTTAAAGTGGTTGGTACTCAACAGCCGTAATACTTTGTTGCTTGTGGTAGTTTTCTTCTGCCTCAGCAGGAGGAATATACCCGATACTGCTCAGTAGCCTCTGGTGGTTAAACCAAGCTACCCATTCTAAGGTTGCTATTTCTACTGCAGCCTTAGTTTTCCAAGGTCCTCGTCTGTGAATCAGCTCAGTTTTGTATAGGCCATTAATAGTTTCGGCTAAGGCGTTGTCATAGCTGTCTCCCGTTGTGCCCACTGAAGGCTTAATGCCTGCATCAGACAACCGATCTGTATAACGAATCGACAGGTATTGTGAGCCCCGGTCGCTATGGTGAACAAGACCATCACGGTCAGTTGGTTGTCGGCTATAAAGGGCTTGCTCTAATGCGTCGAGTACAAAGTCTGATTTCATAGAACTACTCATACGCCAACCCACAATACGGCAAGCAAACACGTCGATGATAAACGCCACATACACCCAGCCCTGCCAAGTTGACACGTAGGTGAAGTCTGCCACCCACAATCGATTCGGTCGGTTTGCGTGGAACTGACGTTTAACCAAATCACGTGGGTAATCTGCTTGGTCATCGGGCACAGTTGTGCGAACACGTTTGCCTCGATAGGCGCCTTTTAAGCCTCGACGAGCCATCAAACGCTCAACCGTGCAGCGTGCAACCCGAACCCCCTGACGACGCAGTGAATGCCACACTTTGCGTACACCATAGACTTTAAAGTTATCCTTCCAAATCTGTTCAATTTGTGGAATCAACTGACCATCACGCTGCGCGCGCAGGCTTTGCAAACTAGGGTTCAATATTCGTGCTGCATGGCGCCAGTAAGCTGATGGGGCGACTTGCAGCACTGTGCAAATCGGCTCGACCCCATAATCAACCCGGTATAGATCAATAAATGCGTTCACTTCAGTTTGCGGTCGAGCTCCGCCTGAGCGAAAAAAGCGCTGGCCAACTTTAAAATCTCGTTAGCCCGCCGTAACTCTTTAACTTCACGCTCTAGGCTCTTGATGTGCTCACGCTCATTAGTCGTGACACCAGGCAGTTTGCCACTGTCGACCTGAGAGCGTTTGAACCATTCATTCAAGGTTGATGGACTACAGCCAATTTTAGGGGCGATTGAGTCACAAGCTGCCCAAAGGGATGGGTAGTCTTCACGGTGTTCCTGCACCATGCGCACAGCACGCTCACGGACTTCGGGGGAAAAGGTATTTTGTTTTTTCATAGCGTCATTCTCTCAGGAAATAATACCTCCTCAAAACCCGGGGCGATTCA
>JBDNHM010000243.1:0-16114 GCA_041688825.1 Burkholderiaceae bacterium
GAGGGCAACACCGCCATAAACCAAAAACTCACTTAAGAGATAAGCATTGACCGTCGGCCAATCAAGAAGATGTAGTGGAATCTTTCGAATCAATTCAAAAATCAGGGCCGGCATGGCCATATAAAAAACAAACTTGTTAAGACCCTGCGCACTTGGAACATCAAAAAAATTGATGCGTCTCATTAAATAACCCACCAGCATTACCGTAAAAATGGGCAGTATTGGGTCTTGTAAGCTAGAAAGAATACTCATGCGTTGTTATTTAGGTTGTTGTTAGAAAAACGCCAAAGTTCTGACTCATTAAGGGCGTTCATCAACGTATGATTAGGTCTTAGCCTCATTTCATATGTAAACATCGAATCAGCTCAATAAATTTAATGGTAACAGGATAAAAGACATGGCAAAACCCGAAACTTTTTTTTCTAAAGTTTGGCGCGACCATGAAATCACCCTGCTGGGTGAAGACTTAGCGCTGTTACAGATTGATCGACTTATTCTGCATGAGCTTAGTGGAAGTCAGGCACTCAGGGCTCTCGCTGAAGGCGGAAGGGAGCCTGAAAGTCGAGGGCAAGTTTTCACTGTAATTGAACACTTAATTTCAACACGCCCTGGAAGAGGCCCGAATGAATCGGTATCAATAAGCGGGCCAGCCATGATTGATGGTACGCGTAAGGCTTCAAAACACTATGGATTTCATTTTATAGACTATGACGACTCACGTCAGGGTATTGCGCATGTGGTCGCGCCTGAACTGGGTATAGCGCTTCCTGGAACAACACTAGTATGCTGCGACAGCCACACCTGCACCGTAGGGGGCATCGGTGCCCTAGCTTGGGGTATAGGTGCCAGCGAAGCTGAGCATGTACTCGCGACACAAACACTGGCACAGCCAAAACCCAAGACCATGCGTATTTCATTCGATGGCCACCTGCCCGATGGTGTGTATGCCAAAGATCTCATTCTAGCCTTGATTGGAAAGATCGGAGCCAACGGTGGCATTGGTTATGCCGTTGAGTTTGCTGGGCCCGTGATTTGTAACATGCCTATTGAAGGACGTCTGACGTTATGCAACATGGCCATTGAGTTTTCGGCAAAGTTTGGTTTTATACCTCCCGATGAAATAACAATTGAATATTTATCTGGTCGAGAATTTGTACCCAGTGGTGATGCATGGGAATCTGCCGTGTCGTATTGGCTTTCCTTACGCACTGACGCTGATGCACTGTTTGATGCAGAGGTACACATTGATTGCTCTCAACTCACCCCACAGGTTACGTGGGGTAATAGTCCCCAGCATGTCTCTTCTATTAATGCAAAGGTGCCTGACCCATCATTAGAAACAGACATGCAGGCACGTGATGCCGCAGAGCAGGCACTGACTTACATGCACCTTAAAGCTGGTATGCCAATACTTGGCATACCGATCGATATCGCTTACATTGGCTCATGCACTAATGCAAGACTTTCTGACTTGCGCATTGCAGCTGCAGTAATTAAAGGACTTAAGGTAAAACCTGGGGTTCAAGCAATTTGCATTCCCGGATCAACGGGTGTCAAACACGCCGCCGAGGCAGAAGGTCTAGATAAAATTTTCATTGATGCTGGCTTTGAGTGGCATGCCTCTGCTTGTGGGTTTTGTGGGCATATTGGCGATGACCGCTTTGCCGACCTACGTGTTATCAGCACGACCAACCGCAATTTCAAGGGGCGACAAGGGCCAAACACCAGAACCCATTTGGCAAGCCCTGCAACGGTTGCAGCCTCTGCAATTGCAGGTTGTATCGCAAGTGCAAAAGTATATTGATCATGGAAACATTCAAATTTGTAACAGGTGTGGCCGCACCCATGATGCAGATAAATATCGACACGGACCAGATTATTCCTGCCCGTTACCTTGGCGGCACTGACGCCAAAGGTTATGGCGCTCATCTATTCGCTAATTCAAGGTTCCAAAGTAACGGTAGCCTCAACGATTCATTCATACTGAATCAACCGCCATTTGATCAAGCCAAAATTTTATTGGCTGATCGAAATTTCGGATGTGGCTCATCAAGAGAGCGAGCCCCAAAAGCATTACGTGAATTTGGGTTGCGTTGCATCATCGCACCCTCTTTTGGTGGCATATTTTTTAATAACTGTTTTCGTAACGGCTTGCTACCTGTTGAACTTGCACTGGAAGAGATACAACAGATTGTTGACCTTGTTCTGCTATCAAAGGGGGCGCAACAAGTGCGCGTTAATTTAGAAGCCCAGACAGTCAGTCTGGTGGGTAGAGCATTAATCTTTTCGTTTAAAGCACCCACAACTTTACGACAAATGCTTCTTGAAGGTATAGATGAAATTGAACAATCTTTAGCGCACCGAGAAAGCATTGATGCCTGGCGCAAAATTGACAGAATTCGGCGACCTTGGGTCTATGCGACCGAAAAAACAGTTCCCAACCCCATTCAACGCAAATAACACCATCAATGTGAACTGCACCCCATTTAATTGAAAAATTTAATACCTCTTTTTAACTGCTCCTTAACAAGGCACCTAGCTGAGTGATGGGTAAGTCAGTTTCACCCTGCAATAAAAAGTCGATAATTCCCTGCTGATCAGAAATAGAAGATGTATTGCCCATGAACTTTTTTTTTATTTCATCTTGTGATGCGGGTCGAGAGGCACTGCCTTTTACCTGATCAACGCGGCTAAATACCGCTTGGCCATCACGAAGCTGAATTTTAATTTCAGCCTCAAATTTATTTGGGAAATCAGCCTCTAGCAAGGTTGTCCAACTTATTTTTTGGGCAAAAGCCACTGCATCGGCGTTAACCTGATTAGATTGAAAATGCTGAGCTGTAATGGGAATATTGAGAAAAGCTAGTGCTAAGCAGTAAGGCAGACTGTATTTAGCTTCATTTAAAATTAAAGGTGTCTGTTTACTTTGCCATGGCTCACAGATTATTCCTGCAGCCCCCAATGGAACGCCGCACTCAATACTTTCTATATTTTCTATAGTAATCGGCATAGCTAATATTTTTTGCGCACACTCAATAAAAGGGTGTATGTAGTGGCAGCATGGAAACAATTTAAACGCAGCATCTCGCAACGTCCAGTGCTGCCCTAAAGTTTTGAGTTCCCGACCGAGTGCATTGGCAGAATCAGGCTCATCCGTATAAGTCTTGTATAGGCCAAAACGACCTTCATACACCGTCGAGGGTCCAGTCATACCAGCTAAAGCAAGTTGTGATGCAATCGTTCCAGCATGCGCAGCCCACCCAGGATGAAGCGCTTTAACCGTGGCACCTTCACTGAGAAATTCGAAAATGCCAGATGCTTGGCTACCTGCTATACCTTGGGCAGAGACCAACTCAGAGAAGGAACAACCTGATGGTAAGCCAGCAATCAGTGCAGAGACTAATGCGCCTCCAACAGAGGTGACCTGAAACCCTCGACGTTGAAATGCTCCCGGCGCAGCCAAGCCCACTCGCACAAGTACTTCCCAACCAATTGTCACAAGGCGAAGGTATTCACCCAAGCTTAACTGGTGTTGTTCAGCAGCGGCCAATGCAACCGGGACTAATACCGAGCTACCATGAACAATAGAAGCCATGTGGGTATCGTCATATTCAAGTGCATGTATGAAACTGCCATTAAGTAATGCGGCGTTAGCGCTGTTAGTTTGTGAAGCATGACCCAAGACAGTGCAACCGCTAACCTGTGTATTGTTGAGCAATAAGCTTTGAGCCATACGTTTTTGCACGTGACCTTGAGCGGCTGCAATGCCAACACCAATAGCATCTAACGTGTGTGAACGAGCCAACTGTGACACATCATTTGGCATGTCTTGCAAACGCAGAGACAATGCAAAATTAGCCATACACTCACTATGTGTCATTTTTGACAACCTGACGCTTCGTTCAATTCTTTGGCAGCAGCTAGACCACTCAAATAACCCAGACCAATCGCTGTCAATAGGCCGTTTCCTGATGCATAACCCATCGCACCTGCTTGCCCACTGATACCACCGGCAGCACCCCCTCCAGCAAAAAGGTTGGGTATACGGCTACCGTCTTGTCTAAGTACATGACCACTGGTATCGATAGCTAGACCACCTTGGGTATGAAATAACCCAGGCGTTACACGACAGATCCAGAACCTTGACTGCATGGGCGCTAGACCGAATTTAAGGCGGTCAAAGGTGTCTCTTGTATGACCCATAGATGCTTGGTTGTAGTCATTCAAGGTTTGAACAAGTGTGTCAGGCGGAAGATTAAATAGCGCGGCCAATTCGGCAGGGCTATCGGCTGATTTAATACCGCCCATATTTACAAGTTCTCTAAATTCTTCTTCTTTGTCAGCAATCGCTTTGATCTGATCGTCAAAAATGGCAAAGACCTCACATTGTTGACCTAGCACAAGACGAGCATAACCAGAGTAACCAACGTCTTCATTACCAAAGCGCTCACCCTTGGCATTTACCAATATGCCACCTTTTTCTAAGGTGGTCCAAGACAAAATTGAACCATGTGGGTAAGCGACAGCAGCATAACCTTGATAAGCGCCCATATTAGCTAAACCTGCACCGAGTTCACGACCCCACTGCACGGCCTCACCTTCACTACCCAAGGCACCAAAATATTCTGCACCTGCAATTTCAGGGCAGAACTCTTTAACCAATTCACGATTTGCAGCAAAACCGTTACAGGCCAGAATCACTTTACCAGCCTTGATGCGAGTTGACTCAACACCTTTTCCACCGATGAGTGCGCCGACGACTTCTCCGCTAGGTGAGCTCAATAATGACTGTACTGGGTTACCGACAGCGAGGGCAATTTCACGGTCTGTTACACCCATCAGCAGATCATCCATTAAATCTTGACCGCGACGTGATGAGGGAGCGTGCAACCTTGGCACAGAGTGGCCAACATGGCAGTAATCAGTGATTAAACTCATGCGGGCAGGCACTTTATCTACTAACCACTCGCAAATCTCTGCAGACATTTTTGATAGTATGTCACTGACATCACTCAATTCATGCTTACCGGCAATTCGCTCAAGGTCAGCGATCATGACATCGGGTGAATCATCGATGTTCGCCTCTCTTTGAAATCGACTACCTGCTCCAGGAATCGAACCTGTACTCAGTGAAGTATTGCCACCAGGTCGGTCACGCTTTTCAACAATCGCAACATGAGCGCCCGCATCATGTGCAGCAATAGCAGCCGTTAAACCACAGCCGCCTGCACCAATAACCAGAACATCAACCTCCATATCCCAAGCATTATCATCTGCAATCATTGCGTTTTCCTCAAGCGTCATTCAAGTGAAAGGTGGATGGATTTGGAACAGGCTTAAAAAATTGATCAACAAGATTTCGCCATGGTTGTGACCATTCTTTACTTGCAGGTTGTATATCGCATTGGGCATGTAAGGATTGCATGACTTGCATCAGACTGGGTGCTGATGCGCTTGACAAGCTGTCAATCTTGCTCCACAGTTGCTCATCAGTAAAGGGTCGATCAGAGCCGCCTCGCGCGCTCATACAATGGGCTTGATAGCGGCGCCCCTTTGTATCAACCAAGGTAACAAATGCCGGGCGATCTTGAGGCCATGGCAATTGTTCGCTCACCAAACGCATATCAACTCGCTCTCGTAAACGCGTAACGCGCTCGTCAAGCAAAGAGTCTGTTCCAAAAGATTGAGCGTTACCGTCTCCAAATACGACAGCAGCGGCCAGAGCATGGGGCAATGAAAACTTGGCGCCAAGGGTGGTGACTGGCTTAAAGTTGTTGAGTGTCATACCCAGAGGGTGCGTTTCAATTTCAATTTTAACAACCTCATCACCGCCCAAAAGCTGAGGGTTATGCTGTAAGGTTTCTTGTACCGCCTCAATTGCTGAGTGCGCATACTGACAACAAGCATTCATTTTGTGGTAACCCGAACTAATGGCCCAATCTTGGCCTAGATCAAGGGTCAAATCTTCTGGGTGCGCTTCACTTCCGAGCATCTCGTGATAAACCGCGTGGGGTGTATCAAGTAAACCCGAAATGCCCGCTTCAGCCCATTCAATTGCTTGAAACCCGTTAAATATACCCGCAGCAGCCCAAGCATTGCGTATTAAAGCACCGCGCACAGCTTGGTTGTATGGACCCACGACGCCAAGTGTGCTGGCATTTGATAATGCATCAATCATTTGCTGGGCAGTCAGTCGCCGCAAAAAACCTATTCCGGCTGCCGCACCAACGGCATTAAATAACGCATGTGGGTGAATAGACAGTGCACTAAAACGCCACGTTCTGGCAAAACGAGCAGTGATTTCATAGGCTAAGGTGGTGGCACGCAAAACCTCAGCCGTAGGAATTTTCTCACTCTCAGCAATGGCCATTAAAGCAGGCAATATGTATAAACCTGCATGACATACAGCCTTACGATAGCCCTCATCAAGCTCGTTCCAACTGCCTGACAGGGCATTTCCCAAAGCAGCTTGTAACGGTGCCAACTGCGCTTGGTCTAGTCTAAATAGAGAAGCAGAGCCAGTCGGACCACGCGCAATCATTTGATTTTGGTAAGCCATCACCTGAGGCTCATTCTCGGCAGACAGCATAGCAGCCAAATCGTCAGCAATCACCATGACTGTCTGTTTACGTACATCAATAGGTATATCAACCAACTCTTGGCGCACTGCCCATGCTACCAATTCCTGAAATCCTTTTGCTGTCGCATTACGCTTTTCGATATTTGTCATAGGTCCATACTAGTTGGCAAACGTTTAACAATTAAAACGCTGTAAAAAAATATTGATGAATATATTTAATGTGTGTTGCGTCAATAACTTTTAAATTTAATTTAAAAGTTAAATCAAAATAAATACCAAAGGCTTTTCTCTTCAAGCAATTGCTTGCTTGGCCCGTCAAAAATGACACGTCCAGATTTAAGAACGATTGCGCGCTCAACCTGCCTGAGCGTGGCTTGAACGTTTTGTTCAACAATAAGCACAGTGGTGCCTGAGTTTTGACTGATGGCGTGTATCGAGGCCAAGACATCTCGCACGATAATCGGAGCCAAACCAGTGGTAGGTTCGTCTAATAACAGAAGTTGAGGCCGTGTCATCAAAACCATTCCAAGCGCAAGCATTTGTTGCTGCCCACCGCTCAAAGACCCCGCGACCTGAAGTTGACGTTCCTTTAAAATCGGAAAAATTTCATATACCGTATCAACATAAGTCATGTCGTGCAAGAGACCTGCAATTTTAAGGTTTTGCTCAACAGACAACTCACGAAAGACGTTGTTTCCCTGTGGCACAAAACCAATGCCGTGACGCACATTCAAATGCACTTGCCCAGCAGAAATTGATTGTTGATTGTATTGAATACTGCCATTTACCTGGGCCAAGTCGCCCACCAAACTCTTGAGCAACGTCGTTTTACCTGCACCATTATGGCCAAAAATACCCACGCGTTCGCCGTTTTGCACGGTCATTGATAAATCATGCAATACCTGCAGTTTGCCGTAATAAGCATTGACGTTATCGACTTGAAGCACTGGAAACCCTCTTTGAGATTGAATATCGCTTATGCGCCGAAATATAATTCTGCCAAGGTGTCACTCGCCAACAGGGTATCAACACTACCGCGTTCTAGAATTTTTCCATTAGCCATAAAAACGGCACTGTTGCAAAGATCTTTAATAAAAGACACGTTGTGCTCGACCACGCAGACCGCTCGACCTGATGCGGCCTCTTCACGAACAATATTTTTCATCGTTTCGTAAACATTACCTTCGACACCGGCCATCGGCTCATCAAGTAATAGGCATTCCCCATCATTCATCAATGCACGCGCTAAGCCGACTAATTTTTGTTGTCCAAATGTAATGTCATTAACATTTGAATGGGCGATAGATTGCAAGTTCATTCTCTGCAAAATCACCATGGCCCGCTCAAGTAGAGTTTTATTACTCGCAGCAGTCTGTTTAGAACGAAAAATAATGTTAGTAACCTTTTCACCAGGATAATCACGTGGCGAAATCAAAATATTTTCTAGAACAGTCATGCTTAAAAATAAGCGCATATGCTGCCATGTTCGGGCAACACCTAATCGTGCTCTTTTGTATAGCGCTAAACCGTCTAGAGACTGACCAGAAACGGTGATAGAGCCCGAATCAACGGGGTAAAGGCCAGAAATCAAATTAAAGAGTGAGGTTTTGCCAGCACCGTTGGGGCCAATCAGCCCAAGAATTTCACCGCGCTTGATGTCGATCGAGATATTGTCTGCCACGACAATACCGCCAAAACTTTTACACACTTTATTTAAAGAAATCAATATAGTCATCTCAAGCTTTCCTTGAAGATGAATGCTGTTTGGGAGATATCAAACCCTGAGGTCGCCAAAATAGAAAGACTATCATCAGTGTTGTGAAAATTAAACCTTGAAGTGAAGCCATGAAACTAGGGGGTAAATTCATGAAGCTAATCGCTTGAGGGAGCAAAAGCAAAAGTACCGCGCCCACAACGGGGCCCATCTGTGAACCCATGCCACCTACTACCACCATCGTCAACAGCATCGCAGATTGCATAATTTCAAACTGGTCTGGGCTAATGTACTGGAAGTAGTAAGCGTAGATGCCGCCCGCTATACCTGCAAAACCCGAGCCAATAGCGAACAATACGAGCTTGATCATCATCGCATTTCGCCCTAGCGCAGAAAACGCTAATTCGTCATCTCGCATGGCAGAGATGGCTCGCCCATAAGGCCCATTCAATAACCAACGTATGATCAAAACCACGACAGCGGCAATGGAGCATGAAATAATGGCAAACACTGCGCTGCGAGAAGACCCCTCAACGACATTGGGAATATTACCCAGTCCACTTGCGCCGCCCGTAAAACTCAAATGTTTGATGATTTCAAGCATACCTAATTGAAAACCGATACTTGTAATAAGTAGGTAGTCACCAGAAATACGTAACGAGGGAAGCGACAACATGATTGAGGAACAAAATGCCACAGCGCCACCAGCCATAACCGCAAGGACAGGATGAAGCTGAAAATGTATCGCCAACAAACCTGTGGTGTAAGCCCCCAATGCATAGAAAATAGGATGAGCAATACTCACCAAGCCGCCAAAACCAATAATGAGATTAAAGCTTGAGGCAAGAATAATATAAATGCCTATCAACACCACCATTGAAACAAAATACTCCATGTTCAGATACCTTTTTGCATTTTGGGGTTCATGATTTTTTCACTGCGCGGGTCAGTTTTTTGATCTTTTGAAAACTTACGCCTCGCGGGAAAAATAAGATCGTGACGAAAAGAAAAACATACAAAATAAGGCCCTGCCACTGCGAAGGAATGACAAAAATACTCAGACCTTGGATCAAAGTAAGACCCATCGCAGCCAATGCTGCTCCAAAAATACGACCCATACCACCTAGTAGCGTTGAGATCACTGCAAACAACATCATTTGTAAGGGTGTATTAGGAATGATGGATGCGCGCGTACCAAAGAGATACATGCCAGCAGTGATCATGACAGCTGCAATCACAAACGTAATGACGTAGGCACGCTTGACATTAATACCGTAAAAACGTGAAAGGTCTGGGTTATCTGCGACAGCAGCCATGAATTGCCCATCGCGTGTGTGCTTAATAAAAAGATACAAGGTCAGCAAGACAATAGCTGTCAAGCAAACCGCTCGAATATCCCAATTGCTAATAACAACACCACTAATAATATTGACCCCAGACATAATGTTCTTGGTCAACGCAACGGGCTCAGTACCAAAAATTAAAGCTAGAAAATAAGCCAAAAACTCAGACACAACTAGAGTAAAAATAAAAAAAGTCAAACTTGGTGAATTTCTATTGCGTAGCGTTTGTAGCCCAAAACGATCAAGGCAAACGCTCGCTATTATGGTAGCGATTAAGCCCACAGCTACCGATGCCAATAAAGGCCAGCTCAACATATTGTGCATTGCAAACATGACATAAAAAGAGAGGCCCATAATGCCTGCTTGTGCAAAATTCCAAACCTTAGACACTTTCAATACAAGCGAAAAAGCGACAGCAAATAAGACCGAATAGGTCGACGTTGCTAACCCCGTCCAAATGATCTGAAGCAAAATGGAAATATCAATCACACCAATCCTTTATTTAGATTAAGGCCACAGCTGTTGACTCAACCGTGGCCTTACTCGATACTTTTTAAACAAAATCGCTTATTTAATCGTAGCCAAAGGCACAAACTGACCCTTATCAACAGTCAACAGGTAAACAGGTTTGTTAACACGATGGTCTTCACCCACTTGCAAAACGCCTGTCATGGGAAGATTAAAATTTTTCATTGTGATGAGAGCCTTGCGCATGTTTTCGCCTGTGGCTGGCAATTTGTTTTGCTCGACCCATTTGTAAAGCTCTGCAACCAAGTATGGGGCATCATAAAGATACTGGGTGTAGGGCAAACCATTTGGAACACGCTTTTCAGTTGCATGCCAGTTTGCAATGAACGGGGTCAAGTTAGCATTGTCGTTGACGACTGATGCAAGTGATGTCACGATTAGACCTTCTGCAGCATCGCCAAGTTGTTCAATTACCTTGGGGTTGTATCCCGCAGAGTAAGTCGAAACGCGTTGCTGCAAACCGAGTTGGCGCATTTGAGCAATGACTTGAGGCAAATCAGCAACTAACCCTTGAATATGAATCATGTCTGGATTGGCTGCGCGTATTTTTAATAACGCGCCTGTAAAGTCAGTGGCTTTGGTGTCATAAGCTTCGAAGGCCACAACTTTACCGCCCGCTTTTTCAAACACGCCCTTGTAGATAGCCGCACCCTCAACGCCGCTGTCGTTATTAATGTACATAACGGCTGCAGTTTTCTTACCAAGCGTATTAATAGTGTATTCAGCAACTCTACTTACATCGACTTCTGCCAACGGAAATGTGGTGTAAACATAATCGCCTAACTTAGCAATTTCAGGAGAGTTTGCACCCACACTGAGTTCAAGCACTTTTTCTCTGTTGGCAATGGGTGCGACGGCCTTGACCACACTGCTCCAAGCAGTGATAAAGACCGGTACCTTGTCAACACTGATCAGACGCTTAACGGCAGTAATGCCCAACTGAGGGTCTGCCTGCGTATCAACCACAATCATTTCAAGTTTTTTACCATTTACGCCACCTTTGGTGTTAATGTCAGCAACAGCCCATTCAGCTGCTTTAACCTGATCAGCGCCATACAATGCCTGAGAACCGGACAGCGGCATGGCGAGACCGAACTTGAGTGTTTCTTGAGTTTGTGTCCACGCAGCACTTGAAAAGGCGGACCCACTCAAAATGAGTGCAGCAAGCGTCAGCATACGACGTCGATTTGAAAGTTTCATTTTCTCTCCAAGGGTTGATGAAACAAAAATTGGCCAAAACTGACCAGTAAACGGTAAATTCATATTTTTCTTAAGGTTTCTATTACTTCGTATGTGGGGGCAACATCAGCATACTTTTCTGACATGTCGAAAAGATTCACGGCATGTGATACACGGCTGCGGTCATAGACCGCATCTTGTGGCACCAGCACTTTAAAATTCAGCGAAAACGCATCAACAACGCTAGAACGCACACAACCACTGGTACTGCATCCGGTGATAATCAAAGTGTCTGCCTGTAGATCAACCAAGTGACTGGTTAACGCCGTGGCGAAAAAAGCACTTGGATGTTTTTTTGGCACTAAAAAATCGCCAGACTGTGGGGCGATCTCTTCTACAAATTCGTAGCCTTTGGCAGCAATATTCATAATTGCAGGCACTTTGTCTGCCAACCTACCCCCTTCATTTTGAATCTTTGGGGCTACGTGAGGGTACAAAATTGGCCATTTCCGTTCGCGAAACTGAGCAACTAACAACTCGATATTTTTAACTGCCTTCCACGCCACCTCACCGCAACTCGTTGGAAACTCTTTAATTGCCTCGAAAAATGGAAAGGGTTGGGTACCGGTGGTGCGGTATTGCACATCAATAATTAACAATGCTGGGCGTTTGCCAATACCCGAGGGGCGACCAAAACCTGCAGCGCGATAGGCTCTTTGCTCTTCTTCGCTGATGATGCCATGCCAAGGTTTCATGTGTTTACGCCTTCTTTGGGTTGAGCCAGTGAACGAAAGATATATTGACCAAAACCCGCTTGACCCTTTATTTTCCCGTTTGCCATGACCGTTTGACCCCGCACGATCGTTTGTACAGGCCAACCTTTGAGCGATTGGCCTTCGTACAAGCTGTAATCGGAATACGAACCTAGCTCAGCCGGATTCACAATGCGCGCTAAATTAATATCGACTATCGTGATGTCAGCATCTGAACCAACTTCCAAGCTACCTTTAGCCGGCGCGATGTTAAAAATTCTGGCGGGCGCAGACGTTAAGACTTCTGCTATTCGACGCAAGCTCAAACGGCCCTTGTGATAACCCTCATGCAATAAAACGGGCAAGATAGTGGCTGTTCCAGGAAAACCTTGAGAAGCGAGCCACAAAGGTTTTGCTTTCGTTTCGCGCTTGCGTGGGCAATGGTCAGAACCCACTACATCAATTGAGCCATCGCGCAAGCCTTCCCACATTGCCTCAACGTCATCAGCGCTACGAAATGGGGGATTCGCCTTACCCATACCCGCCAAATCAGAGTCTTCCGTGTGAGTCAGGTAATGTGGGCACGTTTCAACAAAAACCTTGTCATAACGTCCCCGCCACTTGCGAACCTCATTCAATGCCATACGCGTACTAATATGCGGAATGTAGATTTGAGCCCCTAAATGCTCTGCAAAATACATGGCACGTACCGAGCTTTCAGCCTCTGTAAACGCGGGTTTCGCAAGCGACCAATCTTTAAGTGTAGAACCACCACTTGCCTGAATACGACTACGAATACGGTTAACTATTTCAATGTTTTCGGTGTGGCAAACCACCTTCACATCACCAATACTTGCTGCCTTTGTTAGCAAATCAAACAGATAACCGTCATCGGTACCATCTAAACCCAAGTAGCGCCCTTCTTCGCCCTTAAAGTTCATAAAGTACTTAAATGAAGTAACGCCATGGGTTTTAACGTAATCATTCAGTTCTTGAATATGTTCTTCATTGGCGGTGCTAAAGTGAAATGCATAATCAATATAGGCACGCGTCTTTGCATATTCTTGTTCACGTTTGAAAACATCGGCATAGGCTTCATTATTTAAAAAGTAACCCAACACCGTTGTGAAACCACCTTGAGCGGCGTAAATCGTTTCTGTTTCGTATTCTGTGATCTTTTCGCCAAAGCCAAAGTGGACGTGCGCATCAATGAGGCCTGGGAAGATGTGCAAACCTTGAGCTGATTGAACCGGAATCGATGCATCAACAGGTGTGCCTGGTGCTAAATGAGCAACTATTTTTCCGTTGCGAATTAATAAATCGCGCAAAACCCCCTCAGTTGTTGCATCAACAACTGTACCGTCACGTAAAACGAATTCATCTTTATTCATAAGTATTTCTTTTTAAAAACATTCATTTAATTCAACTAAATTGCGGGGCCTTAACGATGCTTCAGAAAGTGTGAGCGCACGCAAACTGGCCTGCAACCAATCTGGGTCAAGCCCCTCGCCAATACAAACAATACGACCACGAGGATCCGTATCTGGCCAGTCTTGCAAGTAAGTGGGGGAATGAAACACTTTTCCTACGCCTTGAATAAGCACGTAGGGGCGACCGTCTTGAACTGAAAGCAACCCTTTACAACGCAGCAACTTATTACCAAACTTTTGTACGACCAAATTCCACCAAGCAGATATGCCGACCCAAGTGGGGCGAATATCGGTGAAAACGCTCCAGGCGCCAATGTCAGCAACATGAGTGTGGTTGAAGGCGTGAACAACGTGGGTTGCCTGAGGCAATAACTGCAAATTGTGCTGACCCACGACGGTGCTGAAGACAGACAATGCCGCTTGACCATCAATTGATTCTGTCATGAGTGCTGAGGGATTGATCTCACGCAGTTTTTCACATAGCAAGAGCAAATCAGACGCATCTACCATGTCTTTTTTAGTTATCACCAAATGCTCTGCCACACTGACCTGACGACGTGACTCAAAGTGGTGTGTCAACTGATGGGCGCCCTGCACAGCATCAACAGTTGTGATGATTTGACCAAGCCGAAAATATTGCATGAGCACTTTATCGCCAAGCAGCGAATGCAAAACGGGTAGTGGATCAGCTAAACCCGTTGTTTCTATAACAACACGATTCAAAGGCGGACGCCCTAACCTATGAGTCATACTTTTAATTTCAAGCAAAGTTTCGCGTAGGGAATGTGTCACGGTGCAACATAGGCAACCATTTTCTAGCAAATAGACATCTTCAGAAAATTCTTGGTACAGCAGCTGATCTAAACCAATAGCACCAAACTCATTAACAATTACAGCCGTGTCTGACCCCGCCTGCAGTCGAAGGAAAGCATTAAGCAGCGTGGTTTTACCGCTGCCTAAAAATCCGGTCAAAAGATCAAAAACAATCATTTATGAATGCCTTGAGGAGTTAAATAAATCGGTTTGACAGCATTCAATACACTTAATTCTTTTTACGCCTAGCGTAATTTTTTTCACCTGATGATTATCATACAATAAAATTTGAATTTTGCTATATTAAATTTGAAGACTTAACTGTCACTATTTGAAATAACGCAATCGAACGAGATAAACAGCATGCCCGCATCGAAACCAAAGTTAAAACCGGCCAAAACAGTGGTTGCTTCCGCCTTGCGCAAAACGAATTCAGTCGAGTCCGTAAAAGTCGCCATGCGAATGCTCAATGAGATGGCCCTCGCTCGACGCGCCATGCGCATCACTGAGCTCGCTGATTTGATGGGTGAGACTAAGCCACGGATACACCGACATCTTTCCACCCTCAAAGAAATGGGCATGATTGAGCAGGAATATGCGACTGAACGCTACCAACTTGGTTGGCGCTTATTTCAACTCGGTGAAGCAGCAGGCGCGCAATTTGACCTGCGCTACAGAGCTGAACCTTACTTGGTAAAACTGAGAGATGAGTTAAAACAAACGTCTGTGCTGGCAATTCCCATTAATGATCAACCCATGGTCATTTCAACTTCAGACAACATCTTTGCGCGTATTTGTATATCGGTAAAACCGGGAAATCGACCATTGCCACATTGCTCTGCATTTGGACGAGTGATGTTGGCATACTCATCAAAAAAAACACAAGACACGCTGCTATCAAAGCCCTTAATCGCTGAGACAGACCAGTCTTTAACTGATCGACAGGCATTGCTTGAAAGGCTAACGCTGATACGCGAGAGGCTTTATGACTTCGCTGCAGAAGAAATGATGGTGGGAATAAACACAGTTGTTGTTCCCATTTTTCGTGACGACAATGTACTGGCTGGTGCAATAGGTATTGTTGGTTCCATACAAGAAATTCCGAACCCACCGTTACCTATGCAGATAGACTTATTGCAGAAGTTTGCTCAGGAATTATCGGTTCAACTGAAGAGCAATGCGTATAACTTAAACAATAGTTAAAAAAAACAGAAGATTGAACTCAACACTCTACTCTCTTCAGCCTAACCTCATGTGTTCGGAATTAAATATTAAGCCCTTTGAGTTCTTGCTTAATGAGATTGTTTATCTAGTCTTAAACCAATCTCTTAACTCATCACAATCACCTGCTGGGTATATTGCCGGAGTTGTTTTAAGGCATAAGAGCAGTCGGCCATGGGTTGGGGCGCCAACAGCATTGACCGCTAGCGACGGCATAGACTTCGATTCCCACCAAGGCAACACAAAGCTGCAAGCCAATGCAATGATTGAGCCAATCACTGTGTCGATGGCACGCTCTGTGGGTAATTGAGCAGATCCCGGCATGAGGGCATGCAGCATAAGAAGCACTGTGACCGAGACAAACATACTGTAGATCAGGTAATTGGCCGTCACAATAAAAACAAAACACAATTCCAATGTCAAACCGAAGATAGATAGCAAAACACGAGGGTCTGACACGATGCTATAAACAATATAAGCCATGGCACCTGCAAGAGAGACAAGGCTGTAGTGGATCACCTCGCTAGATGTAAAACCGGCCGGCAAGGTAATGA
>JBDNHM010000244.1:0-41566 GCA_041688825.1 Burkholderiaceae bacterium
TAAATAGGCGAGATTTGCCAACTGAGTTGGTGTTATTACCCTTTATAGAAAGCGCTTTTAACCCAAACGCACTATCTTCAGCTCAAGCCAGTGGGCTTTGGCAATTTATTCCCAGTACGGGCACTCAATTTAAGCTTGAGCAAAATTGGTGGCGAGACCAGCGAAGAGACCCCATTGCATCAACCAACGCGGCACTAGATTATCTAGAATACTTATACGATTTTCAGGGTGATTGGTTTTTAGCATTTGCCTCTTACAATTGGGGTGAAGGTGCTGTTAAGCGTGCTATGAATCAAGCAGTGAAATCGGGTAAAACAAAACAATTTGAGAATTTAAAATTACCTCAAGAAACTGAAAATTACATTCCAAAACTCCAGGCTATAAAAAATATTATTGCAAACCCGCAACGATATTCAATTGTTTTGCCAGTTGTTAATAATGAACCATACTTTGTTGGTATTAAAAAAGGTCAAGATATTGATGTTGCGGTGGCTGCAAAACTCGCGCAAATGCCAATCGAAGAATTTACTGCACTTAATCCAGGTCATAATCAAGGTGTGATCATGGCCAATAATGAAACAGAAATTATATTACCGATTGAAAAAGTGCCAAACTATTTGGCCAACATTGCAGAATACCAAGGAGACCTTACGAGTTGGAAAAAGTATCGAGCTACTGAGGGTGAAAGTATTCAGGCCATTGCCCAAAAGTTTAATGTCTCTGTTGACCTACTTCGCCAAGCAAACGATTTGAATCGAGGCATTCTGTTACTACCAGTTTCAAGAACATTGGTTATACCCGGTGATACTGCCACTGCAATCATGTCAACAGTGCAAGTAACCAGATACCAAAAAACGCAGGGTCATGAAGTGCGTTTGGGTGAAACGCTTGTAAGCATTGCATATAGATATCAGCTTAGTACTCAAACTTTGATAGACCTTAATAACTTAAAAAATAACAAAGTGAATGTTGGTCAAAAGATACTCATTCCGCGCTAAAATTTTACGGTGATTAAATGTATTCATTAGAATTAGTGCTCTGTAAATCACTACTTGACGTCATGCAGAGTAGTCTAAACTATCCAAAACATTCATTAAATTAGTTGATCTTAAAAAAATACATCATAATAAATTGAAGTACTCAAGCCCCAATTGGAAAAATAATCATGATGGCACAAGAAAAGACATCAAACATTAATCACGATTTGACTCTTTACAACTTCTACAGAAGTTCAGCCGCTTACAGAACGCGTATTGCGCTTAATATTAAAGGGCTTGATTATCGCTACGTGCCTATTCATTTAATGAAAGAGGGTGGGCAACAATTCAATGCTGAATATAAAAAAATGAACCCTCAGCAGCTTGTGCCCTTATTAGACGATCAAGGCTTTCAAGTTAGTCAGTCTATGGCCATCATTGAGTATTTAGATGAAAAATACCCTACACCCTCATTAATGCCATCAACCGCAGAGGGGCGTGCGCGAGTGCGTCAATTGTCATTGTCAATTTGCTGTGATATTCACCCGTTACAAAATCTGCGGGTTTTGAAGTACTTAGTCGAAACATTAAAGCTGAGTGAAGAACAAAAATTATTATTTGTACAAAACTGGATATCAATCGGTTTGAAAGCGTTAGAAGCTGACTTGGCGAAGCACCCAACAAGAGGGTTATATTGCTTTGGTGACACCGTTACCATGGCTGACTGTATGCTGGTGCCTCAAATGTTTAGTGCCATTCGTTTTGAGGTTGATACACAGCAATTTCCTACGTTACAAAGCATTAGAGATCAGTGCGAAAAACTACCTGCGTTTGCCAAGGCTCACCCCACTCAGCAAATTGATTTTGAGTAAATAAAATATGACTTACCCCATCACTACCATCAATATTAAAACGCAAGATGGTTATGCAATTAATGGCTTTGAATGGCGATCTATTGTAAAAGTATCAAGTGATAATTTTGAAGTGTCAAATGATAATTTAAAGGTATCAAGTGATAATTTAGCAATTTCAAATGATTTAGCAATTTCAACTGTTGGCAATAAACTTCGAGATGTGGTCATTATTAACCCGGCCACTTCAGTACGTTGTCGATACTATTTTCGCTTCGCACAATATTTATTTGATCAAGGGTTTGACGTGATCACCTATGACTACCGCGGTATTGGTGAGTCAAAACCTAATTCATTACGTGGTTTCAAAGCAAGCTGGGTTACATGGGGTGAACAAGATTTCGAAGCTGTTTTACGCAACACGCAAGAACGATTTCCGAATCAGAAGATCCTTATTGTTGGGCACTCAATTGGTGGTGTTTTGATTGGTTTAGCACCCTCAAATTACCTTATTAGCCGTGTATTCACCATGGGTTCACAACAAGCCTATTGGCCTGATTATTTGACCGCACATAAATTCGGTATGGTTGTAAAGTGGCATGGTGTAATGCCGTTCATCGCCGCCACAATGGGCTACCTTCCAGCAAAACGTTTAGGCTGGATGGAAGATACACCCAAACAGGTTGCACTAAACTGGGCAAGAATGGGCCAACACCTTATACCAAGTATCGTTAAATCACCTCACCAACAAAAGATACTCAAACTACGCTTTGAGCAAATGAAGGCGCCAATTATGGCTTTTGGCGTTGAAGACGACCCATTCGGCACACCAATTGCCTTAAATAGGTTACTTGACTTATATGTTGGTAGTGAGCGTCACCATGTTCGCATCGACCCACACGCTATAAGCCACCCCCCTGTAGGGCATTTTGCTTTTTTTAACGATCGATTTAAAGAAACACTTTGGCCTATCACTTTAAATTGGCTAAAAAACGGCATTGTGTCAGAGCAACTTGGGTTAAAAATTCAAAAAATACCTGCTTATGAAACCGCTATGCGGTAAGCACGAATTGAATTGATTGCTTTCAAACAGCACACTAGCGTCTTTTTAAAGGCGCTTTATGTTCATACATAATCATTCTAAATTTTCTACTGAACGCGGTCAGGGCATGACCGAATACATCATCATTGTGGCATTGGTGGCTGTTGCAGCGATCGCCGTCTACCAATCATTTGGGCAAGTTATTCGCGCACAAACTGCGGCTATTGCCAGTGAGTTGGCGGGTGAAGACGGTAGCGAGGCTTCGCAAGCTGCTCGACGTGCAGCAGGGCAAGCTGTTACGCAAAAGGGAGCTAAAAGCCTACGCGCCTTTGGGGCAGAAGGTGGTTCAGCCCCCTAATTTAAATTCATCAAATGATTAAATAAATAGCCTACAACATGATGAGGCTAAGTGTGCGTGATACATCACAATCGGGCGCTGCCATGGTGATCGGTTTGCTGCTGGTTGCAACAAGCGTTATGTCGTTTCAGCACATGATGTTAATTACAAAATGGGTACTTTCTCAACACATACTAGATAGGGCTACGCAAGCTGCCGTATTAAGTGGCGCACATTATCAGGCTCGTGTCTTAAATACCCACGCCCTAATCAACCGAACTCAGATGGCACATCAGGTCGCAATGGCTCATTTAATTACCGTAGCGAGTGCATTACATCAGGCACAGCAAATGCAAATACAAGTGAGGCGAAATAACCCGCCATTATATTTAATTGGCGCTTTTTTCGGGCCGCATCATGGCGCTGCTTACGCAGCAGCAAAGTTGGCTGTACCTGCTCAGTCAAGCGGTGCATTGAGGCATCTAAAGCAGGCTTTTCATAGCCATGACGCTATTGTGCAGCAACAACTTAAAAAACAACGTGAAATGCTGATGCATGAAATCGATACGCAAACCCACAACATTATTCAAAATACTTTGATGAAAAATTTAAAGCGTGACGGTTTACAGGGATCACTATCTTCAATGCTTAACTTAAACGATGATTCTGCGGTTCAAATAAATTATTCTAAAAAGGGCGTGTTAAGTCAAGACATCACGACAGACAAAAACTTAACGCAATGGCAACCCTGGTTAGATCACATCATAGGGCGTCATGATTATTTAAAACCCAGAAATGACTCTGTTCGTAATTTTTGGGTTATAGACCCTAAGTGCCCACATGTGCAACACGCTTTAAGGCGGCAAGGTGACACGACAGTTGATGCGTCAGGTTTTTATGAAGCGACTGATTCATTGTCGTTTCACGCTAGGCGAAAAATTCACCCCGTGGTTTGTTATTTACGAGAGTACCCAATGGGTTGGGCTAAGGTGTCAACCGAAGCAAGCAACCTGATTATTGATAATCAAGCCGCACCACGTCGTTTTAACCAGGGTACTTTTAGGCAGTGGGCGCAAGGTGCAATAAACAATGTGGGTTGGTTAGTCGGAATACCCCGTAACAATTTGGCAACGGGCTGGGCGAGTAGTCAACGTCAAACATGGCGAGCACATAACACCCCAAAGCCCGCAATACTCAAAAACCAAAATAAACCTTTTGTTTTAACAATAAGTGTCAAGCTTGATCATGATTGGTTTGTAAAGCCAGAGTCAAGAGTTCAGTGGCACACCTTAGGCTCGAGTCAGTTATCAAGCAGATTAAGCCCTAAACGATTGACTACTCACGCATCAGCACAAATTTACTTTTCTCAAATGAGTGAATCAAATCAACACACTCAATTTGAGTCCAGTTTGTTTCAATCGTTTTGGCAAGCCAAACGAATTAAGTTTGAAAAATGATTAAAAATTTATAACAAAAATATGTGTTTTAAGAGAAAATGTTTAAAAATGAAAAAAATTAATTCAATTTACCCATTAAATAATGGCAATCAAAATGGACAAGTATTAGCAGAAGCTGTCGTCACATTGATGTTAATGAGCGTATTTTTAATAGCGTTACACCAGGTAGGTATACAGTTTTATCAATGGTTTAAATGGTCTGATCAGGTACATCAAGTTGCACATAAAAAGGCAATTTTTGATGAAACTTATATCTCTAATGGTATGAGTCTTATGCCAGGCCAGGTTGATCGTTCACACACATTTTTGCAAGCCCAATGGGCTTTAGGTCAACGCGACTGGGTTGGCGTAAAAGTAGATAAGCCCTTCAAACATCATGCCTTGTTTATAAGTGGCATGGGCGCCACGTCAACACATCAAGAAACGACTGTTCGCATCAAACAAAACTTGCTTGCGTGGCGTACACAAGCGTTAATAAGTCAAGCTAAGGTGTGGTTTTTAAAACCAGGCTTAACGGCCGTTGATCTGCCTTGGCGACGTACAACACCACAAACCGATTGGTTAAGTAAATGGTCAAATACCGCGCCTAATTATCGAAATTAAACTGAAATTTTATATATCAGTAGATATAAGGAAATTGATATTTCAATCATTCATTATAAAAAACACAATATTATTTTAGCGCTGAATATTATTTTTTTTGCAGCACCAAGTCATGCTGTTTTACCTGAACCTTTAACGCAATTAAAGCCTTGGTTTTCGACTGACTGCAACATGTCAGATCAGATTGAACCTATTGTTAAAAAATTAACTGTTCAATGTTACTCACATGATGTCGTCTTGCCCGCAACACGCATTAACAACATATGTGTGCTTGCCGTAAAACTACATTGCAACGTCATGAAGTTACCAGACAGCCAATTTATGTCGTTTGCAGGTATGTATCTTGATGTTTCATGGGTTTTTCATGGTTTATTCCACAAAGAAAATGGTCCTAATGGCTTGTTGTCCCTCATTAAGCATATTTCAAAATAATTTATTTTCCAATATTTTTTATAAATACTTTTTAAAGAATTTTCATGTTGAATCGCATTTTTCAAATTAATTTTCGTGCATGGTTAACATTTTTAGTTCCTATTTCAATGGCTATATTGGCTGCTTGGGGTGTTGATCATTATCTTTTTTTACAAAAGCAGGCCATAGAAGATAGTGCCAAAGTACCTGAAGTCATTCGCGTTGTGGCAGTTGAAAATTTGAGTAAAGGTACGGTTATTAGAGTCGAACATTTAGCAACACGTGCCATACCAAAACATTGGGCTGATACAGATATGTTTGATATTGATCAAGCACACGAATTAGAAGGTATGATTTTGCAAAAAAATATGGTTTCCGGTCAGCCTTTTTCATTAGGTATTGTTTCCCCACCTACCTCGGTAGCACTGACATCAAGGCTTAAACCTGGGCGTCGTGCTTTAACGATTCCCGTTGATCACATTAATGCTATGTCTGGTCTTTTACAACCGGGTGACTCAATTGATCTTTTTGTTACGTTTGAGCATGAGGGTAAGCGTGTAACTTCATTATTGGTGTCGGCTGTTCAAGTGTTGGCAACTGACCAAAAACTGACAGAGTCTGTCATTTATGACGGTGAAAAAGCGAAACAGTTTAGTAGCGTCACGCTCGATGTTTCACCTAATGAAGCAATCAAATTGGTGTCTGCACGTCAAGATGGCATTTTGACAGCGGTGTTGCGTGTTGACCATGGTTTAGATAGCGCAAGTGATCGTCAAAAAGTATCAACAGGTCACTTGGCTGGCTTTGCGGGGGTCGATGCAATGTTTGGTCAACCCAAACCGGCTTTAGTAATTTATGGTGATTTATTAAATGGTTTTGATTTTGATGATGGCAGCCATGAATGAGATATATGTTTGAAACTTCCCATATATTTATTTTTTCTACCAAGTAGCTAAACGTGTAATGGTTAAATTGAGTGTCTTTTGAAAATAATTACAAAATTTTTGGTTTTATTTCTTTTGCTTATGTGCAATTTCATTCCTGCACAATTTGCAGTGTCTGCTAATAAAGTCGTTACACCCGTTAGAAATATCGAAATTGATACTGGGCATGCTCATATTATTAAGCTTAAAGGCGTGGTGCGTATTGCAGTGGGTAATAGTCAAATTTTGCAAGCCAGTCATCTAAATGGTCGAGAGATAATTTTATTTGCTAAACAAGCTGGTTTAACTTCAGTTGACGTTTGGGTCAAAAATGGTGAAAGACAATCGTTTCGTGTGCAAGTTAAATCTGCAGAAATTAGTCACGTACATCAAGAAGTTTCAGAGCTATTAGCAGAATATCCTGATGCTAAAAGTAAAGTTGTAGGTCGAAAAATAGTTATTGAAGGTCAGCACTTAAGCGATCAAACACGAGCACGAATAAAAGGGTTGGCTGAACGGTTTCCCGACATCATTGATTTGACAGAACAAATGGGGTGGGACCGTATGGTTTTAATTGATGTTCAAGTGCTTGAATTGCCACACTCAAAAATGAAAGAACTTGGTGTCCGATGGGATCCTGCTACCCAAGGGGGGCTTTATACCGGTCTAGCATGGGACGGGCGCACAAAGGGGGTTTCAATACCCTCTGTGCCGCAGCCAATTGATCAGATTTTGACAGCTACGCACCCCTTTACCCCTGCTGCAGCGCTGGGGTTCAATGGTTTGTTATCTGCCCGTTTGCAGGCTTTATCTCAAAAAGGTGAGGCTGTCATGTTGGCACAACCTCAGCTATTAGCCCGAAGTGGCTCTGCAGCTTCATTTTTAGCTGGGGGTGAAGTGCCTTACTCTTCCATAGATAAAGACGGTAAAAGTACAACGACATTTCGTAAGTACGGCGTCTCGCTTCAGGTAACCCCCCATGTTGATGCATTAGGTGCTATTCGTGCTCGAGTTGAAGTTGAAGTGAGTTCAATTGACCCTAGTATTCAAACAAATGCTGGGCCTGCAATGAAAGTCAGAAAAGCCAGTACAGAATTTAATGTTCAATCTGGCCAAACACTGGTGTTAGGGGGGTTTATTTCACGTGAAAAAGCCAGCGACCAGTCTGGCGTGCCTGGCTTAAGCGACATACCCATTTTGGGTGGTTTATTTGGTGTTAGTAAAACACAGTCTCGCCATACTGAACTTGCAATTTTCGTAACCCCTGTTCTTGTTAGCCCTCGCCATCCAGACTTAATGAATCGAGTTGATCAAGGTCAACAAATTATTCAGCAAACATTTCCTGAACCAGCAAGATTGCAGTTACCCATAAGGCCTGATCTCAATGCTCATCAAAGTGTAAAAGCTGAAACAAACCAGTCGTCTAGTGAGCATCTTTATTCACAATGGCTAACAAAACAAGCTGAGGTTGATTACATACCGGGTCGCACACAGAACATACTGGATTTTAATGATTAAGATTGAGATGACTTATGAGGACGGCAATAAAGTGTATTGTCAACTTAACACCCCTATTAAAATCGGTCGAGATTTAGGGTGCATATTAAGAATTAATAATTGGCGAGTTGCTAAAGAGCATGCCATGATTGATTTGTTAGGTAATGTCATACAAATTGAAGATTTCGGTAGCCTAGGTGGTACACGTGTAAATCAAAAAAGAGTGGCTCAGTATGCCCCAATATTGCCAGATGACGTGATTCAAATAGGCCCTTGCCGTATAAAAATGCATCAAATATCTGAAGTTCTACCGTCAACTCAAACGCCAGATTTAGGAAAAATTAAGCAGGTTGATTATTTATCAGATCAACGGCCTGATTTGGCTGAACCTGATACATACACGACAGATTTTTCAAATGGCTTAATTAAATCTAACTTGCCCATTTCATTAAATCAATGCAATCAATTAAGTTCACTGCCTGATTCTGTGCCGTCAAGTCAACTTATTCAAAAGGTAAGCCACCCTAATCATAAAGTTGAGATCATTAAGCAAAGCATTTCTCTTGCTGAAGATCGCGCGTATTTTGACGTAAAACCCACACAAAATCTTTTGCCTATTTCAGACGATATTCGAAAAAATTTACACGCAGCCTTGGTAAGAGAGCTTGATGTGCAAAAGCGTGACCTATCGAAACTATCTGATGCATTATTGCGCGATCAATGCAAGCGTATTGTCGAAAGTATGTTGTTACGTGACAATTTAGGGCTAGATTCTCATCAGCAGTCTCGTGTGGTGTATGAGGTCGTCAGTGATACGGTGGGTTTAGGTGTTTTGCAAAGTCTTATTGATGACCCATCAGTCAGCGAAATTCTTGTTAATCGTTACGATTATATTTTTGTTGAAAAAAATGGCAAACTTGTTCGGCACAATGCACAGTTCGCGAGCGATGATGCGCTAAGAACGGTAATAGAGCGTATTGTGATGCCAATTGGTCGCCGTATCGATGACGCAAGCCCAATGGTCGATGCCCGTTTACAAGATGGCTCTAGGGTTAATGCCGTTATAGCACCCGTTGCCATTGGCGGTGCATGCCTCACTATTCGAAAATTTCCAACTAAGAGATTAAATCTTAACGACCTAGTAAGACTTCAAACCTTCGATTTAAAAATTGCTGATTTTATAAAGTGTTGCATTGAACAACGGTTGAGTATGTTGATTTCAGGCGGTACGGGTTCAGGTAAAACAACCCTACTCAATATATTAGCGAGTCAAGTGCCGTTTACAGAGCGCATTATCACCATTGAAGACGCAGCAGAACTGCAAATTACCCACCCTCATGTTGTAAGTTTAGAAAGTAAGCCCGGTAACACTGAGGGAAAAGGGCAGGTCACGATTCGTGATTTGGTTAAAAATGCATTACGTATGCGACCTGACCGCATTGTGGTGGGTGAGTGCCGTGGCGCAGAAGCAGTTGATATGTTGGCGGCAATGAACACAGGGCATGCGGGTTCATTAACAACGTTGCATGCAAATTCGCCTCGTGATGCTTTGTCGCGCTTAGAAACAATGGTGTTGATGGCAGGCATGGCATTGCCTTTACCTGCCATTCGAGATCAAATTGCGCGTGCCATTCAACTTATTATTCAGCAAACACGTTTGCCCTGCGGACGTCGTGTGATCACAGCTATTGACGAGGTGACTGGCATTGAATCGGGGTTGATTCAAACTCAACCGATTATGCGGTTTAAAGTTGAGGAAAATTTATTTATTATGGCTTCATTACCACCCAGTTTTTTAAACGATTGGCGTGTAGCGGGTATACCTATTAACAAAGAGTGGTTTGGTGAGCATCATATAAATGAGCAGGGTTGGTAATGCACTATTTTTTGTTACTGATTTCTGCTTTATCTGTCTGCCTATTAACCTTAGCTTGTCAAAAAAGAATTTGGTATGGCATTAAGTCATACCGAAAAATTTTTACTCAAAATACACAAACAGACTTTAGATCATTATTTTTATTTTTTGATGTGTCTGTTATCTGGCCTGTTGTTTTGACGGTATCTGTCGCGTTATCTTTTTTGGTTTGGTTATTAACCCAACATTTAATATTAACTTTTGCCATGCTTGCATTGTGTTTGGCTTTACCCCGATTCTTATTAAAGTGGGCCCACAAGCGTCGTATTAAGATATTTGAAAATCAGTTACCCGATGCTTTGTTTTCACTCGCGTCAAATTTACGGGCAGGTGCAAGTGTTTCAGTCGCGCTTTCTGCCTTACTTGAATATTCACAACCGCCCTTGTCAGAAGAGTTCGGATTAATTGACCGTGAACAACGCCTTGGCGTGACGTTTGTTGATGCATTCAAACATTTAAGTGTTCGCATGAAAGGTCGTGCCGTACAAAAAATTGTCGCAGCCGTTTTAGTGTCACATCAAACAGGTGGTGAGTTAGCTCAAACGCTTGATTTGACAGCTCATGGTTTACAAGCCGATCTTTATGCGCAAGAGCGCTTACGTGCTTTAACGGCGCAAGGTGTTATGCAGGCCTGGGTTATGGCTGCCATGCCGATTGGTTTGGCACTTACTATGCATCAATTAGATGAAAGTTTCAGTCATCATCTTTTTTCAACGGCTATTGGGCACAGTATTTTATTAGTTGTTGGGTTACTTGAAATTCTAGGTTTGTGGTGGTTATCAAAAATTAACAAAGTTTCTTATGCTTGAATTAGTGAGTGCATTGTTCTATACAAAGTGGGTAATTGATTGCTTAGTTTTTATAACGGTTTGGTTTTTTATTATTCTGTTTATAAGTGCTTACACTCGATTTGCTTACGTAACATTTCGTCAGGGTGTCGCTAAGCAACTCAGTTGGTCTACCCGAGAAAAAATATCAATACGACTTAAACGGTCTGGTTTGTACCGATGGGAAGCTGTTGATTGGGTGATTTTACGAGAAAGTTTAACTTTCTTAGCGGCTGTTTTTTTGTATGCAATGAGTCAACAGTGGTTGATGACTTTGATGGGTATTATCGTCATTCGTTTATGGTTGTTTTTATTTATTAATTCAAAAATAAAAAATCAATTGCATCAAATGTCACGTGACTTACCTTATTTTATCGACTTACTTTGTATGACATTAACGTCAGGTATGAACCTTCAAACAGGTATTCAAACATCACTTCAACATATTCAACCTGGTGCGCTTTGTCTGGCATGGCAACAATACGTATTTGACATTAAATCAGGTGTGGCTTATGACACGGCGATGCAAAATATCATGATGAATACGGGGCACCAAGAAATGAGAAGGGTTTGTGTGTCGCTTATACAAGCGCAACAAAGGGGTATGAGTGTTGCGGGTATCTTGTCTGAGCATGCACGTCAATTAAGGGCAAGCCATCTACTGGCTGCTGAAAAGAAAGCTTTGCAAGCCCCTGTTCGTATGTTGTTTCCGTTGGTGGTATGTTTTTTTCCGTGTACGTTTCTAGTACTGGGTTTTGCAATATGGGTCAGTGCTGGGTTTGGTGCTTAACAAGTCAAATAAGATCGCTTAACAATTCACATTAGCTCGATTATCAATTCAAATTAGCATAAGGTAATTGCTTACATTATGTCGATCATACAATTATCGGTCGCTGATTCATTTTTAAAAAGATTGATAGGTTTAATAGGTGTCACTGAGGTTAAGCAAGACTTTGCGCTTTTGATACCTCGGTGCAAAATGGTTCATACCTGTGCTATGAAATTGCCAATTGGTGTATTTTTTATGGGGCCGCAGGGTCAAATATTAAAATGCATTCCCCGTTTGGTACCTTGGCGTTTGGCTTATCACCCAAACGCAGTCGCAGTGATTGAAATAAAATGTTTTGATGTTAAAGATACTCGCAAATGGTCTGATGCCATTCAACAAGCTTACAAAATATTGATCAAGCACTAGTAGGCGTTGCAACGACAGAGCAACCACCTAACTTATTAAGCATCAACTGAGTAAGCACTTACTCAGTTAGCACCAAATAAGTAAGCACCAACTGAGTAAGCAACGATCTAATTAGCAATGACTTCTGCGTTCGGGTGTTGGCTCAAGACGCTAACGTAGCTTGGGTAAAAGCTGCAATACATCACGCTTCCTAATGTGATGTTGAGGGGCACTTGAAGCGTTGCGGCCATTTCAAGCGAAACACCAAGTGTTACGAGCATGCTGCTAAATAAATCAACTGCAAAAAACAAGCAAACCCAAATAACCCCATAAACTAATAAAGCCCATTTGTTGCGCCAACACGCAATAGCGCTAAAAAATAAAGCCTGAACGGTCGATGTACCATGCCAACCCACCATTACGGGGGCATACCAAAATAGCGCTGCCAAAATAACGTATAAGCCTGCAAAGATCATCATGGGTAACTGCACAGCATCAATTAACGGTGCAAGATCTTTTGAGTCTGCCATGGTTTGCATCGCACTGCTTAATTCGTCTATGAATGGTAAAAAAGCTAAGAAGCCAACGATCAAACACAACACAACATAAATTGAACCAATGGCAAGTAGTTTACGAAAAAGGCCTTTAGCTTTAAGGGGGTTTACCCACATGTTGGGTAAAATCTTATGCCCTTCAGTGATGTGACGACATATTGTCAGTGTGACAAATGTGATTGCTGGCATGAGACAAATAAAAATGAGTGGCCCAATAGGTGCAACAAGTGTTGCCAGCATCAGTAAAAAACTGATCAACATAGCCCATGTCAACATAGCCAAAGGTTGTTGTTTAAAAATTTGCCAACCTTGAAATACCCATTGCCAACCAGCAATAGCAGGAAGAACGGCAGCTTGCATGCGATAACTCAGTTTAAAAGAGTGGGTTCAAAATCAAAACGACAAGTCAAAATTCGCTCAAAATGAGTTGGGTCATGTGGTTTGAGTGTTTCGGCAGCTCTTGGCATATGAAAATCATATAAACGAGAAACCCAAAACCTCAAGGCTGCTATTCGAAGTGTAGCAGGCCAAAGATTTTTCTCTTCAGGGGTGAAGGTTCTAATTTCTGAATAAGCATTTAACCAAGCATTAACCAAATTTTGATCTAAAGCCCCTGTGCTGTGGTCTATGCACCAATCATTAATGGCAACTGCGACATCAAATATAAAAGCCTCAACGCTCGCGAAGTAAAAATCTATGAAGCCACCCATTTTAAGAATGAGGCCCATTGATTCAAACAGTACGTTGTCACGAAACAAGTCGCAATGTGCGGGACCACTGGGCAATTTATGCCACGTGTCGCTCTGACAAATACGTTTGTCTTCCTCAAGCGCTTTATCTAAAAGTAATTGTTGAGAAGCGTTTAAAAATGGCTTTACCTTAGGTGCTGTGGCTTGTCGCCAAGCTGAATCACGCAAATTGGCTTGTTTTATGGGTGAGTCAACACCTGCTAAATGGCACCGTGCCAAAGTCTGCGCTGCTAGTTTGCAGTGTTCTGTAGTGGGTTTAGCCACCCAATTACCAGGCAATTTGCTCACTATCGCAGCAGGCTTATTTTTAAGGCTCGAGATTCGTTGGCCTGAGCGTTGAGTTTGTGGTTGTGGAACGGGTAAGCCGCTTGAAGCCAAATGGTGCATCAGCTCGATATAAAAAGGGAGTTCTTCAGCCTTAAGCACTTCAAAAATAGTTAAAACGAAACTACCCTGGGTCGTTTCAAGAAAGTAATTGGTGTTCTCAATACCTGCTGCGATACCAACCAACGATTTGAAAGCACCCAAATCATAGTTATCAAGAAATGCTTTGGCATCAGCCTCGTTGATTGATGTAAAAATGGCCATAAAGTTAATGCTTTTAATGAGCTGGTTTAGATACGATTTAAGGCGTTCTGTTTTGGTAGAAAACCTATATGTAAACTGAATTTTAGACTACTTATTCTCTGCACTATGAGCCATGGGGGGTTTTGCATAGCTACTGATAAAATACTTAAATGATTGATGAATTGAAACAGACTTCTCCTTGGCAGCTATGTGTTGCGCCCATGATCGACGTAACAGATCGTCATTGCCGTTATTTTCATCGCTTATTGGCACCTAAAGCACGGTTGTATACCGAAATGATCACCACAAGTGCCCTCCAGTTCGGTGATATTTCGCGCCATCTTGATTTTGATCGTGCAGAGCACCCTGTTGCCTTGCAGCTTGGGGGTAGTGACCCGGTTGCGCTTGCTCATTGCGCAAAATTAGGTGAAAAATGGGGCTTTGACGAAATTAACTTAAATTGCGGTTGTCCGTCTGAGCGTGTTCAAAAAGGCGACTTTGGGGCACGATTAATGCTTCAACCCAAATTAGTAGCAGATGCTGTTAAAGCCATGCAAGATGCGGTCAGCATACCGGTTACGGTCAAACATAGGCTTGGTCTTGATTATGACGAAAGCATTGATTTAGTCACAGACTTTGTTGGTTCTTTGTATGACGTCGGTTGTCGAGTTTTTATTGCACATGCGCGAAACGCTGTTTTGGCAGGTCTTTCGCCACGTGATAACCGTGAAGTGCCCCCATTACGCTACAAAGATGCAGCACATATCAAGACTCAGTTTCCAGAGGCAACGATTGTCTTAAATGGGGGTTTAATTGATGTGCTGGGTTGCCAACAGGCTTTACAAACGTTTGACGGGGTTATGTTGGGTAGAGCCGCTTGGCACAACCCAGGCTGTTTGTCAGATCTTTCGGTTGCTTTAAGTCATGTGCCGATTGTTCCAGATGCTGATCAAGTTATTCAAGATTTTGCTCACTATTGTGAAGTTCAGATCAAACAGGGCGTACCCTTGCGCGTTTTAGTTCGCCCCCTGCTCGGATGGATGCAAGGCATTCCTGGTTCAAGGTTCTGGCGTAGGTCGTTATCTGACCAAAAAACGCTTTCAGATGAAGACGTTAATGTTTTGATAGCAGCTTGGGAAAATTTAAAAAACTATCAAAACCCATCTACAAAAGAACCAGCATAAGACATTTTCTTTTAATAGAAGTCTTGTAAAAGAACGTATGTCTTGTAGAAGAACATATGTCTTTTAATAGAACATATGTCTAGTAATAGAACGTATGTCTTGTGACAGAACGTATGTTAATTGTTGCAATGCAGGTTGCATATTAAAGTCAAACTAAAATCAACCTATTACTAGGGTTTGCCATCAATAGGCCAGTCACGTATGTAAGCTTTGAGCATTGAGTTTTCAAATTGTTGTGCAGCAACAATGGCTTGAGCCATGTCATAGAATGAAATTACGCCCAGCAACACAGGGCCGTCCATAACGGGAACGTAGCGCTCGTGGTGCGAGAGCATTAAACGTTGTACTTCGTCAGCATCGCTTGCGGGTGAAACACTTATGGGTGCATCGTTCATAATAGACCGAACGGTGGTGTCACCGATTTTTCCTAGGTTTTTATGCAGGTGACGAATGATTTCTCTAAAGGTCACCATACCTACTAACGTGCCATGGTCCATCACGACAAGTGACCCAATATCTTGTTCGCTCATGGTTTGAATGGCATGCTCAACTTTAGAATCTGGTGGGCAGGTATAAAGGGTATTGCCTTTTACGCGTAAAACTTCGTTAATTTTCAGCACGACTTGTCTCCGCTTATTTTAATTTTATTGTAAGTTAAATTTTAGAATGTTTAGCTATTAAAAGCATTTGTTTTAGTTTGCCTAACGTGGCAGCGACCGTTGCACCAGACAAAAATGATACCCAAGACAAAAAAAGCCAAATTAAGAAAGCAGGTAGCACCGAAAACGTGCCATAAATAACGGTGTAAGTTGGAAATTGCTTTAAATAATAAGCGAGGCCTAAACGAATGGCTTCCAGACAAAAAGCTGTGAAAAACCCGCCTATTAGAGCGTGTCGCCAAAGAACTTTGCAGTTAGGTACAACAATAAATAACCAAGAACATGCAATAGTTGATAAGCTAATGTTAATAGCGCTATTTAGGTAATGCGTTTGCAATGACAATGTTGGCACCAAACCTAACGATTCACGAACTAAATAGGCTGAAGTCCAAAGGCTAGCGCCGGCAACCAAGGGGCCAAGCAATATAAAAACCATAAAAATAAAGACTCGTTCGGCAAACCCTCGGTTTTCTTGAACATGCCAAAGCTTGTTTAAAGCCGATTCAACACTAAAAACAATCAATAGTGCGGTGACAACTAAAAAAATGCCGCCAATAGCTGATAACTTTGATGACTGCTGGGCAAAGGTATTTAAGTAATCCATTATGGTTGTTGAAAAGCTTTCAGGCATTAATTGTTCAACCAGAAAGTTACGCAATGCCGCTTCAAAATCAGCAAAAATTGGAAAAGCTGTAAACAATGCTAATGCCAAAGCAAGTAAGGGAACAATTGCCAACAAAGAAGAAAAAGCTAAACTACCCGCTATTTCAATGACACGGTCGTCACGAATCGCGACGAGTATTAATCGCGTTTTTTTAAATACCCCTTTTGTGTCGAAGCCCGACATGCTTAACCCCTTTGATGCAGTCATAATATTAATATGAATGGTGAACCTACAAATCAAATTCCAATGACGCCTCAGCTGGCAATTGCACCGCCAGCCTATCGTTATACGGCATTATTTTCTTTAGTTTGTTTGTTTTTGCTTTGTATTCTTTGGGAATTGTTTCTTGCCCCCATTAAGCCAGGCGGTTCTTTATTGTTCTTAAAAGCTGTGCCACTTGCTTTTGCCATTCGGGGTGTTGCTAAAGGTAGCCACTACACATTGCAATGGTCTTCAATGTTGGTGCTACTTTACTTGATGGAAGGTGTGGTTCGGGTCATGTCTGACCCACCCGGGCCATCAATATTATTGGCTTGGTTTGAAATATTATTTTCTACAGTTTTCTTTTTCGCAGCTATTTTATACGTCAGACCCGCTAAAAAAGCGGCAAAACTCGCTGCCAAATTAGCTAAAGAGCAGGGCGTTCATCGAGATTGAGTGGTGTGAGGTTTTAAGCGGTAACTGATAATGTCATAATGTAATTTAATTGCTCGGTTGACATAAAAAAATCAGCATTCGGCATTCATCAATCAAACAATCTCTTGGCGAACGTTATGTCTGGCAACACTCTTGGCAAGCTTTTTACAGTCACAAACTTTGGTGAATCTCATGGCCCAGCAATTGGTTGTGTGGTCGATGGTTGCCCACCAGGCATGCCCTTAGAGATTGGTGATATTCAACAAGAACTTGATCGACGTCGCCCGGGAACGTCGCGACATGTCACCCAGCGACAAGAAGCAGATCAAGTTGAAATTTTGTCAGGTATTTACGAGGGCGTGACCACGGGTGCGCCCATAGGTTTGCTTATTCGCAACACTGATGCGCGAAGCAAAGACTATTCTAATATTGAAGATACCTTTCGCCCCGGCCACGCAGACTTTACCTACTGGAAGAAGTTTGGTGTTCGCGACCCACGTGGTGGTGGGCGATCTTCAGCCCGTTTAACAGCCCCAACCGTTGCAGCAGGTGCTATAGCCAAAAAATGGCTCAAACTGAACCATCAAGTCACTATTCGTGGCTATATGAGTCAGTTAGGCCCGCTTCACATTCCTTTTGAAAGCTGGTCATTTGTACACGACAACCCATTTTTTGCTGCAAATAAGACCGTTATCGACGAACTTGAAGCATTTATGGATGCTTTAAGAAAAGCTGGCGATTCAATTGGCGCCCGTATTAACGTCGTAGCCGAGGGCGTGCCAGCAGGTTTAGGGGAACCCATTTACGATCGTTTAGATGCTGATATTGCACATGCAATGATGGGTCTGAATGCTGTAAAAGGGGTCGAAATGGGTGCAGGTTTTGCCTCAGTTGAGCATCGCGGTTCAATGCACGGCGATGAAATAACACCCAGCGGCTTTTTAACAAACCATGCAGGGGGTGTTTTGGGTGGTATCTCTACCGGTCAAGATCTCACTGTAAGTATTGCAATTAAACCCACTTCTAGTATTCGTTTACCTCGACAATCTATTAACCGTGCGGGTGAGCCAGTCATCGTTGAAACGTTAGGGCGCCATGACCCCTGCGTGGGTATTCGTGCTACCCCCATAGCTGAGGCCTTGATGGCTATTGTTGTGTGTGACCATGCATTGCGTCATCGGGGTCAATGCGGTTAGTGTTTTAAACTTGTTTAGGGTTAATTTCTAACTATTCCCTTATGGCATAATAAGTTATTCCCCCTATACGCTTAATGGGTTGCACACAGGGGTGTGCATTCGAGTGGGTCTCGTATAGGGTCTACACGCGAAGAAGCCATGAAAAAAACTTTATATGACAAACTATGGGAAGCCCACGTCGTTCATAGCGAAGACGATGGCACTGCCATACTCTATATAGATCGTCATCTTCTGCATGAAGTGACCAGCCCCCAAGCTTTTGAAGGCCTTGAGTTGGCCAAGCTTAAGCCTTGGCGTGTCAGCGCCAATCTTGCGGTCGCTGACCATAACGTACCCACTCAAAATCGGGCGTTGGGTATTACCGACCCTATTTCTAAGCTTCAAATCGACACGCTTGATGCCAACTGTGAAAAGTATGGTGTGACTGAGTTTCGCATGAACGATTTACGTCAAGGTATCGTGCACGTTATTGGGCCAGAGCAGGGTGCTACATTGCCAGGCATGACGGTGGTTTGTGGTGACTCCCATACCAGTACACATGGTGCTTTTGGTGCACTAGCCCACGGCATTGGTACGTCTGAGGTCGAACATGTGTTGGCAACCCAAACCTTGATTGCTAAAAAAAGTAAAAATATGTTGGTACGGATTGAAGGGGCTTTGCCTAAAGGCTCTACTGCCAAAGACTTGATTTTGCATGTGATCGGCGTTATTGGAACTGCCGGTGGCACCGGTTCAGCCATTGAGTTTGCGGGTAGCGCGATTCGTGATTTGTCAATTGAAGGTCGCATGACCGTTTGTAATATGGCCATTGAGGCGGGTGCCCGTTCAGGTATGGTTGCTGTTGATCAGAAAACCATTGACTACTTTAAGGGTCGACCTTTTGCACCTTCCGGTGCTTTATGGGATGCGGCCGTTACTTATTGGCGCACATTACATACCGATGATGGGGCAGTATTTGATCGCGTCGTTGAAATCAATGCTGCAGAAATTGTGCCCCAAATAAGTTGGGGTACATCACCTGAAATGGTGCTGCCTGTAACGGGTCGTGTGCCTGACCCAGAGAAAGAAAAAGACCCGGCGCGTCGCGTTGGCATTGAGCGTGCGCTTGAATACATGGGCTTGGTACCCAATACCCCTCTAACAGACATTAAAATAGATAAGGTGTTTATTGGTTCGTGTACCAATTCGCGTATTGAAGACTTGCGTGCAGCGGCAGCAGTGGTTCGTGGCAAACGTGTTGCGTCGAACGTTAAACTCGCTATGGTCGTTGCCGGTTCAGGTTTGGTTAAAAAACAAGCTGAACTAGAAGGCCTTGATAAGATATTTCTTGAGTCGGGTTTTGAGTGGCGTGAGCCAGGTTGTTCAATGTGTTTGGCCATGAATGCTGACCGCTTAGAGCCTCAAGAGCGCTGTGCATCAACCTCAAATCGAAATTTTGAAGGTAGGCAAGGGCAGGGTGGTCGTACGCATTTGGTTAGCCCTGCAATGGCTGCAGCAGCAGCAGTTGCAGGTCATTTTGTTGACGTTCGTCATTTACGGTAAACATAATTATGCAAGCTTTTACAGTACACAAAGGGTTGGTTGCGCCTCTTGATCGTGAAAACGTTGATACCGACCTTATCATTCCTAAACAATTTTTGAAGTCGATTAAACGCACGGGTTTTGGCCCAAACTTATTTGATGAATTGCGCTACCTCGATCATGGTGAGCCTGGCATGAATAATGCCAATCGCCCCTTAAACCCTGACTTTATATTGAATCATTCGCGCTATAAAAATGCTTCAATTTTGCTCGCACGCAAAAACTTTGGCTGTGGTTCGAGTCGCGAGCATGCACCTTGGGCTTTAGGTCAATACGGTTTTAGAGCGGTTATTGCCCCATCTTTTGCAGATATTTTTTATAACAATAGTTTTAAAAATGGTTTCCTACCTATTGTTTTAAGTGATCTTGAAGTGTCTCGCTTATTTGATGATGTGAAAGGTTTTGTGGGCTACGAGCTAACGATTGATCTTGAGTCACAGCAAGTACAAACGGGTGATGGGCGAGTGATGTCGTTTGATGTTGACCCGTTTCGTAAGCATTGCTTGTTAAATGGTTTAGACGATATTAGCTTGACGCTTTTGCACGCTGACAAAATTCGTGACTTTGAAGCTGAGCGATTGGCTCGCCATCCTTGGTTAAATGTTGAACCGATTGGGGTTAAAGCGTGACACATCATATTGCTGTTTTACCCGGTGATGGTATTGGCTCTGAAATAACCGAGCAAGCCGTTCGTGTGCTAAATCATTTGGGCCTTTCACTTGAAATCGAGCAAGCCCCTGTAGGCGGTGCGGCCTATGATTTATCAGGGCATCCTTTGCCACCTGCAACCTTGGCATTGGCTGAAAAATCAGATGCTATTTTATTTGGTGCGGTGGGTGACTGGAAATATGACAAACTGCCGCGTGAGCATCGGCCTGAACAAGCTATTTTAGGGTTGCGTAAGGCTTTGGGTTTGTTTGCTAATTTAAGGCCCGCTATTTTGTACCCAGAACTTGCAAACGCCTCATCGTTGAAGCCTGAAATTGTGTCAGGCTTAGATATTTTGATTTTGCGTGAGCTCACGGGTGATATTTATTTTGGTCAACCGCGTGGTCTTCGCATTGCAACAGATGGCCCGTTTAATGGTGAGCAAGAGGGTTTTGACACCATGCGCTACGCCGTACCTGAAATTAAACGTATTGCGCATTTAGGTTTTCAATCAGCCATGAAGCGTAGTCGTAAATTGTGTAGTGTTGACAAAGCCAATGTGCTTGAAACCTCTCAGCTTTGGCGCGATACCGTGATTGAAGTGGCTAAAGAATACCCAGATGTAGCGTTGTCACACATGTATGTAGATAACGCTGCGATGCAACTTGTGCGGGCACCCCGTGAATTTGACGTCATTGTTACCGGAAATTTATTCGGTGATATTTTATCTGACGAAGCCGCCATGTTGACGGGTTCAATTGGCATGTTGCCTTCAGCGTCCTTAAATGCTTCAGGCCAAGGCCTTTACGAACCGAGTCATGGTTCGGCGCCAGACATCGCGGGTAAAGGCATTGCTAACCCTTTGGCGACTATTTTGTCAGCCGCAATGATGTTAAGGTATTCTTTAAGTGAGCCAGCAGCAGCAGATCGCATCGAACAAGCCGTGCGTACAGTCTTGTCGCAAGGTTTTCGTACTGCTGATATTGATGAATCAGGTATGACACGAGTCGGTACGACTGCTATGGGCGATGCCGTTATTGCTGCACTAAAGCAGTCATGAAGCGATGATGAAGAATACGACACATATAACGTATTCAAAACGTGTCAGAGTAACGTATAAATTTTTGGAATAACATGAAACAGTCAGTAGGTATTGTGGGGTGGCGCGGTATGGTCGGCTCAGTGCTCATGCAACGTATGCGTGATGAGGGTGACTTTAATCATTTTGAACCGGTATTGTTTTCAACCAGTAATGCAGGCTCTCGTGCCCCAATTTGGGCGGGCGAGAGTATTTTGGGCGATGCATTTGATATTGAAGCACTTAAAAAACTACCGATTATTTTGACTGCTCAAGGGGGTGACTACACCTCAGCTATTTACCCCAAACTTAGAGCCGCTGGCTGGAAAGGCTACTGGGTTGACGCTGCCAGTACTTTGCGCATGAAAGATGACTCAATAATCGTCCTTGACCCCGTTAACCGCAGCGTGATTGATGCGGGTATAAAAAAGGGTGTTCGTGATTTTATTGGTGGCAATTGCACCGTCAGTTGCATGCTAATGGGTCTGTCAGGTTTGTTCCACGCCGGCGTCGTTTCATGGATGACCAGCATGACGTACCAAGCAGCTTCTGGTGGTGGCGCTCAACATATGCGGGAACTCTTGACGCAGTTTGGTTTAATTAATCAATCTGTATCAGATCAATTGCTTGACCCTGCCTCAGCCATTCTTGATATTGATCGAGGCGTGTTAGCGCTTCAAAAAAGTGGTTCACTGCCATCAGAGCACTTTGGAGTGCCACTTGCAGGCAACCTCATACCCTGGATCGATACAGACTTAGGTAACGGTATGTCTCGCGAAGAGTATAAAGCGGGTGCTGAAACTAACAAAATACTTAGGCGTGGCTTAGGCTTTGATCAACCGGCTATTCCAATTGATGGTTTGTGCGTTCGGGTCGGTGCAATGCGTTGCCACAGCCAAGCCCTAACGATAAAGTTAACCCATGACGTGCCATTAGATGAAATCGAAAGCATGATTTCTGAGGGTAACCAATGGGCAAAACTAATACCCAATACTCGCGAGGCAAGCATGAACCAGTTGTCACCTGTTGCGGTTACAGGTACGCTTGATATTCCTGTTGGCCGGTTAAGAAAACTCGCTATGGGCGATGATTATTTGTCTGCCTTTACCGTGGGTGACCAATTGTTGTGGGGCGCTGCAGAACCGTTACGACGCATGTTGCGTATTTTGTTATCTGAACAATAAGGTAGTTTTAATGACTTATCAAGATCGTCTTCGTCTCAATAAAAATAATAATAAGCTTACGAAGCGCACAATGCCTTGGCGCGCATTGGCCTTTGCTTTGGTTTGCTTTACCAACCCTTTACTCGCGCAAGCTTATACGGTCGGGCATGCACAGGTTATATCTGCTAGCGGTCAACCGTTGGTGGTTTCCATTCCTCTGCGAAACTTAACAGCGAATGACTTAACCCAAATTCAAGCCAAGGTATCTGCACCTGCGCAGTGGCAGTCTGCGGGTTTGAAGCCGCCCGTAACCATAGAATCTATTACCGTTGAAGTTCTTCCTGCACCAGTCAATGACCCATCACAGCGTTTGATTAAAATATCTTCAACAGAGCGTGCACAAGGTGTAGTGGTCGATTTATTAATTGAGATTGTGACCCCCTCTGGCGTTAAGCCTGTTCAAGCGAGCATCATTGTTTTACCAGCCGTAACCATTGCGACCCCTGGCGGGCAGACTTTAAATGTGCAGCGAGGTGACACGCTCTGGTCAATTGCTGAAAAATACCCCACAGCGGGTGCAAATGTTTACCAATCTTTGCTAGCCTTGTTCCGAGTAAACCCCAATGCATTTATAGATAAAAATATGAATCTGTTGCGAACAGGCGCTACGCTTAATTTACCGACTTCAGCTCAGGTTTTAGCCATCAATGCAGCTGATGCGCAACGAATTTTTAATTTGCAATTACAAGCGTTTAACGCAATGCGTGGGGGTCGGGCTGCACCTGCAACGCCAGCCGTTAAATCTTTATCGGCGGCACCAAATCAGCCCATGAGTAAAGGTTTGCTTGATACCCCGGTAGATAAACAAGCTAACTCAGGAAATGAAGTACGCCTAGCATCACCCGATGCAGCAACACAACAGGCCGATCAAAATACATCAGCTGCACGTCAGGCAAGCGATGAAAAAGCTCGTATTCAAGCACTTCAAGATAATTTAAGTGCAAAAGGATCGATGCCTAGCGGCTCGAACTCTAACAGCGTTGCAAGTAATGGTGCTAACAGTAATGGTGCTAGCAGTAATAGTGCTAACAGTAATGGTTCGAACAGTAATGGTGCTAAGAGTAATGGTTCGAACAGTAGTTCATTAATTAACAGCAATTCATCAAGTTCAGGCGCAGGGTCTAACAATGTGGCGTCTCAAAACGGTCAGGGTACAAATAATCAAAACTTATCTGCTTCAGCACCTAAACCTAGCGCAACCCCAAGCGGGTCAACTACAAGTTCAGAGCGTCAGTTTGCTATTTTATCGACTGTTGAAAATACCTTTAATTCAGTTCGCTCATGGCTAGTAAATAATACGTTTATTGCTGCCATTATATTGTTGGCGATTATTACGTGGCTCATTACGCTTTTTATGAAAAATGCCTCAAGTCGTCGTAATGAAGACTCACTTGAAAATACCAACAGTACGGCTGATTTGCAGCAACGCGCTTTTAATGAAAAGCTAGGGTCAATCGATTTGAATCTAAATGATGATTCAAAAGATACTGAAAAAAAGATTTAAACCTTTATGTCACGAACGGCTTTAGGGGTTAGTTATGATGGTCGGCCGTGGCAAGGGTGGCAAACTCAGCCTCATAAAAAAACCGTTCAAGATCAACTTGAACGGGCTCTTGAATTATTTCTAGGGCATGCAACCCCCACCATTTGTGCAGGTCGAACCGACACAGGTGTGCATGCACTTGATCAAGTCGTGCATATCGAATGTTCCGTTGAGCGTACCCCCACAGCATGGGTGCGAGGGCTGAATAGTTACTTGCATGAATCCATTAGAGTGCTATGGGCTGTTTCGGTACCTGACACCTTTCATGCACGCTTTTCAGCGGTCAGCAGAAGGTATCGTTATATCGTTTTAAATGACGCCGTATGTCATCCGCTATGGGTAGGTCGGGCAGGGTGGTTCTTTCGGCCTTTAGATGTTGATCTCATGCTTGAGGCGCGTGAAGCGTTGATTGGTCAGCATGATTTCTCAAGTTTTCGGTCTTCACAATGTCAAGCGCCAAGCCCCGTTCGCACGATGCACAGTATTGATATAGACAGGCAAGGCTCGCTTGTTTTTATCACCCTGACCGCAAATGCTTTTTTGCACCATATGGTGCGTAACATTGTAGGTTCTTTGTTACAAATTGGTTGTGCCAAGCAACCCGTTTCATTCATGGCTGAAACGTTGGCTGCACAAAACCGTATTTATGCCGCCCCCACCTTTGCAGCAGATGGCTTATATTTTGAAAGGGTAAACTACCCAGAGGAATTATTAGAGCGGCCAGTTCGGAAAATGGGTAATTCTTTTGATTTACTTCATGTGAATATGTGAAACTGTACATTTATAAATTTCTAAAATGGTAAAGCTGTGAATCCGTACATTTATAAATTTGTAACTTTTTAAAATTTTTTTATTTTTAACTCACTCGCATTTATGTCTAAAAAAGCCACGAAAATGTTGCACCGAACACGTTTAAAAGTTTGCGGTTTAACACGTCAAGAAGACGTCGATGCTGCTACTGCTTGTGGTGTAGATGCCTTAGGTTTTGTGTTTTACCCACCCAGTAAACGTTGCCTTAGCCCACAACAAGCGGCAAGCTTGGTACATAATTTGCCCGCTTTTGTCAGTTCGGTTGCACTTTTTGTTGAGCCTGACGTTCAGACTGTTCAGCAGGTTATGGCTGTTATGCGTCCAACTTTATTACAGTTTCATGGTGCCGAAACACCTGATTTTTGCCGCCAATTTAATATGCCTTATTTAAAGGCGATCAGAGTTGGCGCGCCTGGGCTAGATACCAGCCAGGGTTTGATTGATTACTGTATGCAGTTTGATGACGCAGTTGGCTGGCTGTTTGATAGTTATACGCCCGCTTATGGCGGCAGTGGCCACAGTTTTGACCGTCAACTCATTGTGCCTTTGAGCCAAAATGTAAATGCGAGACCTATTTTGATCTCTGGTGGCATGACTGTTGATAATGTGACGCAATCAATTGATTTATTAACTCCTTGGGCGGTTGATGTTAGCAGTGGTGTTGAGACCATGCCTGGGGTTAAATCGTTAGAGAAAATACAAGCGTTTGTTCAAGCCATCAATAAGGCCGATCGTCGTATTAAATAGTAAGTGCTTGAATGTGGGTTTTTTGACAGATACGACCTCACGGGTTATGATCGCGCTTCGCTAGGCGGTTAGCTCAGTTGGTTAGAGCGCCACGTTGACATCGTGGAGGTCGTTGGTTCGAACCCAATACCGCCTACCAAAAATTCGAAAGGCCAAGATTTTAATCTAGGCCTTTTTTTTATCTAATTGTTTGGGGATCTACCCCATGAATTGATTAGCTTTCTTTGTTTTAAGTCAATTTGATAGTGCAAAGCATTAAGCAAAAAATCAACTGTTAGAGTGATAAAATGACGAGTTTAGTATTCAATTACTTGCTATTCAACTTTTAAAAGTGCTCGAATGATTGCAATTACCCTTCCAGATGGTTCAAAAAAGGCGTTTCCGGGGCCGGTTACGGTAGCTGAGGTCGCTCAATCTATTGGTACGGGGTTAGCTAAGGCTGCACTGGCAGGTCGTATTGGTCAAGGTGATACGGCTCAACTGGTTGACACCACCCACGTGTTAGATCAAGACACGCACTTAGCTATTGTTACGGCTAAAGATGCGGCAGGGCTAGATATTTTGCGCCATTCAACAGCTCATCTTTTAGCCTACGCCGTTAAAAGCCTCTTTCCAACAGCACAAGTCACCATTGGCCCTGTTATTGAAAACGGGTATTTTTATGACTTCTCATACGAACGCCCCTTCACGCCTGAAGACTTAACCGCCATTGAAAAGAAAATGACCGAACTGGCGCGTCAAGATGAAACGGTTGTGCGAGAAGAGTGGAAGCGAGATGAGGCCGTTGAGTTTTTTAAAGGTATTGGCGAAAGCTACAAAGCTGAAATCATTGCCTCGATTCCCAGTAACGAAAACATAAGTCTTTACCGTGAAGGTAACTTTATTGACTTGTGTCGTGGCCCTCATGTACCAAATACCGGTAAGCTCAAAGTCTTTAAGCTGATGAAGTTAGCGGGTGCATACTGGCGTGGTGACAGTAAAAACGAAATGTTGCAGCGTATATACGGTACCGCTTGGGCTACCAAAGAAGACCAAGATGCCCACTTGCATATGTTGCAAGAAGCTGAGCGGCGCGACCATCGTAAACTGGGTCGCGATCTTGATTTGTTTCATTTCCAAGAAGAAGGCCCAGGTTTAGTCTTCTGGCACCCTAAGGGGTGGGCCATCTGGCAACAAGTTGAACAATATATGCGTGCGGTCTATCGCGATAACGGCTATCAAGAAGTTAAAGCCCCACAAATTCTTGATCTTTCGTTATGGAAAAAAACGGGCCACTGGGACAACTACCGTGAAAATATGTTCACGACTGAGTCTGAAAACCGCATGTATGGCTTAAAACCTATGAATTGCCCGGGTCATGTACAAATTTATAACGCTAATTTACATTCATACCGCGAATTGCCTTTGCGTTTAGGTGAGTTCGGCCAATGTCATCGTAATGAACCCTCTGGCTCTTTACACGGCATGATGCGTGTCAGGGGTTTTACTCAAGACGACGGCCATATATTTTGTACCCCAGATCAAATGCAAGACGAATGTGCTGCGTTTACTGCTTTACTTCAAAAGGTTTATGCTGATTTTGGTTTTACCGAGGTGCTGTACAAGGTTGCAACCCGTCCTGAAAAGCGCATTGGTACTGATGAAAGTTGGAATAAAGCAGAAGCAGCATTAATGGAAAGCTTGACGCGTACCGGCTGTAAATTTGAAGTAACACCCGGTGAAGGGGCTTTTTATGGCCCCAAAATTGAGTACACATTGAAAGACGCAATTGGCCGTCAGTGGCAGTGTGGCACCATTCAGGTTGATTTTTCAATGCCTGAACGTTTGGGGGCTGAATATGTTGACGATAAAGATACCCGCCAAACCCCCGTTATGTTGCACCGTGCAATTTTAGGTTCACTAGAACGCTTTATTGGCATGCTGATAGAAAACTTTGCCGGCGCCATGCCACCTTGGCTGGCCCCAGTTCAAGTTGTTGTATGCTGTATTTCAGAGTCATCTGCTCATTACGCAGCCAGTATTGCAAAAAGCTTGCAAAAACAAGGCATTCGAGCTGAATCTGATTTGCGATCAGAGAAAATCAACTATAAAATCAGAGAGCACAGTCTACAAAAGATTCCCTACATTTTGGTTGTAGGTGAAAAAGAACGTGATTCACAAGCTGTTGCAGTGCGCGCTAGAGGTGGGGTTGACCGTGGGGTTATGCCATTTGAAGCATTCACTGAGTTGTTAAATGAAGATATCTCGCTTCGTCGAGACGTCATTGCGCCGGCGTAAAAGGCGTTTTATTTTTAAGGAGTTTTCAACATCGCAACTGATAAGCCAAACCGTGTAAACGGTGAAATTCGTATTCCTGAAGTACGCCTGATTGGTGTAGAAGGTGAGCAACTCGGTATTCAAAAAACGTTTGATGCACTCAAAATGGCTGAAGACGCGGGTGTAGATCTTGTAGAAATTGCCCCCAATGCTGAGCCCCCAGTTTGTCGTTTAATGGATTTCGGCAAATTCAAGTACCAAGAACAAAAACGCCAAGCTGAGGCGCGCGCTAAACAAAAAATCATACAAGTTAAAGAAGTTAAATTTCGCCCCGCAACTGACGAGGGTGACTATCAGGTCAAGCTTCGTAATTTAAAGCGATTCCTCGAAGAGGGCGATAAAGCTAAAGTGACGCTTCGGTTTCGGGGTCGCGAAATGGCTCACCAAGAGCTGGGTATGCGCGTCTTAGAGCGTGTGCGCGACGATTTATTAGACATGGCAGCCGTCGAGGCCATGCCAAAGCTTGAAGGCCGCCAAATGGTTATGGTTTTATCACCTAAGAAAAAAGTACCTCTAACCAAAGCTGAAGCAGCTGCATCGTGATGCATGTACTTTTCATTATTGATCCAATTGGTTCGTTAAAAGCTTATAAAGACAGCTCTGTCGCGATGATGTTTGCTTTGTCAGAACGCGGGCATTCAGTTAGCTTTTGTTATCAAACAGATCTGTTTGTTGAACAAGGCAAAGTACTTTGTCGCGGCCAAGCGATTAGCTTGCACGTACATGCCGACTTACACAGTCAACATTGGTACGAATTGGTTAATGACCCAAAAGACTTGCCCCTGTCAGCTTATGCTGCTGTCATTATGCGTAAAGACCCGCCGTTCGACATGGAATACGTTTACACCACGCATTTACTTGATGTGGCTGAACAGCAAGGTGCGCGGGTCTTTAATCGTGGCGTGGCTATACGCAATCACCCTGAAAAATTGGCTATTACTGAATTTTCTGAATTTACAACGCCAACGTTGGTCACGTCTGACATGGCACGATTAAAAGCTTTTCATGATTTACATGTCGACGTCATCGTTAAGCCGTTAGATGGTATGGGTGGTACGGGTATTTTTAGAATGATGCATGGCGAGCCTAATCGAGGTGCCATTCTTGAAATGCTTACACAATATGGTAAACAAACCATCATGGCGCAACGCTATATTCCTGAAATTATTCAAGGTGATAAGCGCGTGTTAATTATTAATGGTGAGCCGGTACCTTTTGCCTTGGCGCGTATACCTTTGGCGGGTGAAACGCGCGGTAATTTGGCTGCAGGTGGCCGCGGTGTGGCACAACCTTTAACTGATAGTGACCTGTCTACTGCCCGCACAATCGGTGCCAAGTTAGCACCAAGAGGTCTCTTTCTAATTGGCCTAGATATTATTGGTGATTTTGTAACTGAAATTAATGTAACGAGCCCAACCTGCTTTGTGGAAATTACAGAACAAACCGATTTTGATGTGGCTCGTTATTTTGTTCAGTCTTTAGAAAAAACGCTTTCAACGTAGATTAAGTTTAAAGGTTGGTCAATCTATGGTTTCTATTATTTTGATTGCCCACACCCCTTTGGCTGCCGCTTTAAAAGCAGTGGTTGAGCACGTGTTGGGCCCGGTAGAGTTGTTTACAGCAATTGATATTTTTCCTGATCAATGTGCTGCTAATTATGCTCAGACTATGTCAAATTTGATCACTGAAGCTGACGCGGGTGATGGCGTGTTGGTATTGACAGACTTGCCTGGTGCTTCGCCTTCAAATATTTGTATATCTGCTGCCGAATATGTACGTGCTCAGGGTGTGCCCTGTATTGTTTTGTCTGGGGTAAACCCAGGTATGTTGCTACGAGCCATCAATTATAGGCAGGTTGCATTAGATGCTGTGGCGAGCCAAGCTATGATTGGTGCCAATCAATCAACGATGCGTGTAGACTAAAGCAATCATACTTTTACACAAAATTTAAAAAAAATAATACTATGCCAACTGTCGAAATTATTATTTCAAATAAACTAGGTTTGCATGCCCGAGCGGCTGCTAAATTGACTCAGTTATCAGGTCAGTTCAGTTCAGATATTTTTATTGCTAAAGGCGCACGTCGCGTGAACGCTAAAAGCATTATGGGTGTGATGATGTTGGCTGCAGGCTTGGCCTCAACAGTTGTTATTGAGGCAAATGGGGCTGATGCTGACCAAGCCTTGATTGATATTCAGGCGCTTTTTCATGACAAATTTGGCGAAACCGAATAACGTTGACTCGGTGCCAACTGAGCCCTCTAGTGCCTTACTTTGCGTTTATGGGCGCGGGGTAGCAAAGGGGTATGCAATGGGGCGTGCCGTGGTTATGGGCGCCGCTGCCCTTGAAGTTTCTCATTATCGACTTTCACCTGACTTAATTGCTGCTGAAATAAAACGTTTTGTTGATGCGCTTAATACCACTAGACTTGAACTGCATGAGTTGTCTCAAACGTTGCCAAGCGATGCGCCACGAGAGCTTGCAGCCATGCTTGACGTTCACGCAATGTTGCTCGCTGACCCGCTTTTAGCTGAAGAAACGTTAACGTTAATTCAAGAGCGGCAATACAACGCAGAATGGGCGCTTACGACGCAAGGTCAAATACTGTCTGAACAATTTTTTTCAATTGATGACGAGTACTTGCGAGAGCGGGGCGGTGATGTTCGACAGGTGGTTGAACGCGTTTTGCACACATTGGCTGGAACCCGTTCTTTAGCTGCGCTTGATAATATCCATAATGCCCAAGAACCGTTAATCGTCGTTGCCCATGACATTTCACCCGCTGATATGATAAGACTGCGAGGTGCCCAGTTTGCTGGTTTTGTAACCGATCTGGGCGGCCCAACCTCACACACGGCCATTGTTGCCCGAAGTATGGGCGTGCCTGCTGTGGTGGCAGTAGGTCTAGCAAGACAGCTTATTAAAGATGGTGATCTAATTATTATTGACGGTGAGCAAGGGGCCGTTTTGGTCAACCCTTCCACTCAACAAATTAATGATTACCGTGGTAATGCAGAGCGATATAGCGCAGAACGCGCAGCGCTTATTTCTATTAAAGATGTTGCGTCACAAACCCTTGATGGCATTAAAGTTGGTTTATTTGCCAATATAGAACTACCAGATGAAGTTGGCTTAGCCTTGGCTAATGGTGCTCAAGGTATTGGTTTGTTTCGTAGTGAATTTTTATTTATGGGCCGTGAAGACTTGCCGTCTGAACAAGAACAGTTTGAGGCTTATAAATTCGTTGTTCTAGCCATGACAGGTAAACCTGTCACAATTCGCACGCTTGATATAGGTGCCGACAAAACGCTAGATGGTGAAAAGACAGTTGCGGCTAACCCTGCGTTAGGGTTACGAGCTATTCGCTACTGCTTATCTAAACCAGATATGTTTATGGTGCAAATTCGAGCGTTATTGCGTGCTTCAGCTTTTGGTCGCGTACGTATTTTGATACCGATGATCACGAATATGCAAGAGGTGCTCGCGGCGCAGCAAATCATTCGTGTTGCACAAAATGATCTGATTTCTCAGTCTATTGCGTTTGATGATCAAGTTGCAATAGGTGGCATGGTTGAAGTGCCTGCCATGGCGATTGCAATTGAACCCTTTGCACAAGCTTTTGATTTTTTATCGATTGGTACAAATGATTTAATTCAATATACATTGGGTATTGACCGAACTGACTCTGATGTTTCAAATCTATATGACCCCCTACACCCTGCTGTCTTGCGTTTAATCGCGTCAACAATTAATGCGGGTGTTCGTTTTAACAAACCCGTTTCATTGTGTGGCGAAATGGCTGGCGACGCGACTTTGACAAAGCTATTATTGGGTTTAGGGTTGACAGAGTTTTCAATGCAACCACGACAAATTTTAGATGTTAAAGCAATGGTGCTGCAAGCACACACAAACGCACTAAGAACCAAATTGGCCACCTCGCTCAATCGCGGCACCTCTATTGATTTAGCAACATTAAAATATTAAGCAAGTAATCAGCAAGTAATCAGCCATTACTCATTAAGTACTCGGCAAGCAATCACCCAGTAATCAGCAAACAAATAACGGGCGCTTAGCGATTACGCAGCAAGTATTAAACATTACACATTTAATAAATAAAAATGGTGGCCTTAAAGTAATTAAAAGCATTACTTTAAGGCCACCACGTTTACTCAAACTTATTAAAACTATTACGTCACTAACAACTACTAGCTGTGGTAAGCAGATTCACCATGTGAGCTGACATCTAAACCTTCACGTTCCATTTCTTCAGAAACACGCATACCAGCAGTCAAATCAGCAATCTTGTAAGCAACGTACGCTACAACTGCTGACCATACGATAGTTATCAAGATGCCTTCAACTTGAACCCAGAATTGGCCCATAATTTTAGACGTGGCATCAAGACCTGGACCGCCAAAAGCTTGTGCGTTAAATACGGCAACCAGTAACGCACCGATAATGCCAGCTACGCCATGAATACCGAATACATCTAATGAATCATCGGCACGTAAAATACGCTTTAGGCCATTTACACCCCAAACACAAATGACACCCGAAACGATACCAATAATTAATGCGCCTGCGGGACCAACCAAACCTGCAGCAGGTGTTACACCGACCAAACCTGCAATGGCACCTGATGCGCCGCCTAGTAATGAAGGGCGGCCCTTAATAACCCACTCAGTTGCTGTCCAGGCCAAAACTGCGCCAGCCGCTGCAAGTAGTGTGTTGAAAAATGCGAGCGCAGCGGTTTCTGTTGCGCCCAAAGCTGAGCCGGCGTTAAAGCCAAACCAACCTACGAACAATAGTGATGCACCAATAAGTGTCATGGGTAAGTTATGCGGCTTCATAGATTCTTTACCGTAACCAATGCGCTTGCCCACAACGTAGGCGCCAACTAAACCGGCAATACCTGCATTGATGTGAACGACCGTACCACCTGCAAAGTCAAGCGCCCCTTTGTTAAAAAGATAACCGACTGAGGTTTCACCTGAAAACCAAACCATATGAGCAATGGGCAAATAGCCAAAAGTAAACCAAATAACAGTGAAAACCAGCACACCTGAAAATTTGGCACGTTCAGCAAAAGAGCCCACAATCAGTGCACAAGTAATTCCCGCAAAGGTTGCTTGGAAAGATGCGAATAAAATTTCAGGTATTGAACCCGTCATAGCAAATTTTCCATCGGCAGGTGTGAATAGGCCTGAGAAGAAAGCTTTTGACAAACCACCAAAGAACGCGTTTCCGTCTGAAAAGGCAATGCTGTAACCGTACGCAAACCATAAGACAATAGCTAACGAAAAAGTAGTCAATACCTGCATCAGTATCGACAATACGTTTTTAGAGCGAACTAAGCCGCCGTAAAAAAGGGCTAAGCCCGGTAAAACCATTAAAACAACTAAAAGCGTTGATACACCCACCCACGCTAGATCAGCTTTGTCCATGAGAAAACTCCAGTTAATATTTTGTTAAAGTGCAGCGTCGTTGGTTTCGCCCGTGCGAATACGTACTGCTTGCTCGAGTGGGGCCACAAATATTTTGCCATCACCAATCTTGCCTGTTTTGGCAGATTGCTCAATGGCTTCAATTACTCGTTCTACCATGTCGTCACTGACGGCTGCCTCTACTCTGAGCTTAGGTAGAAAGTCGACGGCATATTCAGCACCTCGATACAACTCTGTATGACCTTTTTGTCGGCCAAAGCCTTTTACTTCGGTTACTGTTAAGCCTTGAATGCCAATGTCAGAAAGTGCTACTCTGACCTCGTCAAGTTTAAATGGCTTGATAATTGCGATAATCAGTTTCATACTACGTTCCTTATAAGCTGGTGCGTGTATTTGATACTAAGCAATATTCGTGCCATCTGTTTTTTGTGTGTAAAAAGGTATGTTTGAACATATGATCTGCTTTAATGCACTTTTGGAAAGTATTTAAAGCACTTATTTGATGCAAAAATATCTTTTTGCTATATTTTTATTGCCTTTTAAAGATGTTTATAATTTTTTTGTTATTTATGCACCAAATAAATGCAAGATAGCTGCTCGCAGCAAAAGAGATGATTAAATAAGATTAAAAAATTTACTTTCATCTCAATAAAATGATCTATGTTTATACAATCCGCTTTTAAACCTATCTCTAGAGACTAATGATGAACAACAACGCTTGGCTAGAATCACTGCAGAAAAATGTGACTGATATTATTGCTAAAAGCCCTGCCGCAGGTATTGAACGCAATCTCAAGTCATTTACTTCGCAAGCATTTAATAAGCTCGAGTTGGTAACACGTGAAGAATTCGACATTCAAGCTGATCTTTTGCGACAAGCAATTATTCAAATTGAGCTGCTTGAAAAGCAACTGCAAATGACAGAAGAGCGTCTTTTAGCACTAGAGAAGTAAGACTGATTTGCCCTCATAGGCTTTAGCTTTAATGTTTTTTATGAATACTGCAAACCTTTGGTTTTAATCGAAGGTTGTTATGACGCTTGCATTATTAAACGCGCGCACGCTTTGGGGTGCGCAAGCAACACATGTTAGGGTAGAGGTGCATTTAAGCCCCGGCTTACCTACATTTAGAGTGGTGGGCATGGCCAGTCAGGCCGCTCAAGCTTCAAGCGAAAGGGTGCGTGCGGCATTAAGTTTTACGGGTTACCAATTTCCCCTAGGTCGATTAACGGTCAACCTTGCGCCGGCTGACACACCAAAAAATACAGCTTGTACCGATTTAGCCATTGCACTAGGCATTTTGTTGGCAACGCGGCAAACAAAGTTTGCCCCTGACCAAAGCGATTTAGCCCAAACTAAAATTTCACCTGATCAAAAAGCGCTTCATCAAACCCCACATGATTGGGTATTTTTAGGCGAATTGTCACTATCTGGCATGCTAATTGAGGTTGATCATCTGCTACCTATTTTGCTAACCATCGCAAAAGAGATGTCTGGCGCAAAAGTGATGTTACCGCAGCAACAACTTGATAAGTTACCTCACATACCCGGCTTAAACATAATAGGTGTAACGAGTTTATATGAAGCATGTCAAACGATTTCTGGTGCTGTAAAACCCAACTGGTTTGTGCCAAGTGATTTTACAATTGCTGCTTTTAACCCAAATTTTTTGTGTATGTCTGACATCAGGGGGCAAACTGAGGCGTGTCGAGCATTAGAAATTGCGGCAGCTGGGGGGCATCATTTAATGTTGGCGGGTAGCGCAGGTGCAGGTAAAAGCCTATTGGCTAAAAGGTTAATTTCTTTGTTACCTCCGCTCAGCGCGGAAGAGTCGCTCGAAGTTGCTGCAATACAGTGTTTTGTTTCCCCGGGAAATCAAGCCATTTGGGGTCGTCCCATGCGTTCTCCCCATTCACGCACAACTATGGTGGCGATGACGGGGGGTGGGGCCATGGCGATGCCTGGTGAGCTGACCTTTGCGCACCGAGGGGTGCTTATTCTTGATGAGGCAGCTGAGTTTGATCGTAGAGTACTCGATGCCTTGCGCGAACCCATCGAATCAGGTGTTGTACATGTGTCGCGTTTGCGGGCGCGGGTTACGCACCCAGCGGCGTTTCAATTGGTTATGACAACAAACTTATGCCCTTGCGGTTGGTATGGCCACCCCACGCAGGCGTGTCGGTGCACCTTAGCCATTCGTGAAGCGTATCAACGCACATTATCTGGGCCATTGCTTGATCGTATCGATATGACATTAACACTTCATGCCCCAACGGGTGAATGGCAGCTGCAACCTAAAGCCGACACTTCCGCAGCCGTTAAACCACGTATTAAAGCGGCTCAAACGCGCGCCTTAAAGCGCCAGGGTTGTCTAAATCATGCCTTACAATTACCTCAAATAGAGGGGCTTCAGATCATTCATAACAACGTCTGGGCTGTCTTGAATCAAGCAACCCAACGCTTAGGTTTATCGACTAGAGCACAGCTTAAGGCGATACGAGTGGCCATGAGTTGTGCCGACTTAGACCAGGCTGCTGAGGTTGGGGTTGACCATATTTCTGAGGCGCTTGGGTACCGATTGCACAACATGGTAAAAAAATACTATAATCAAAGGCTTAACTAATTTAGTTAAGCAAACGTGTCGTCTGTGGGTTCTAAAGTTTTGGCTAGTTAGGTCAAACACCTTACCGATGCACAAGGTACAGGAATATCATCATGCCTAAGATGAAAACAAAAAAAAGCGCGTCAAAGCGCTTTAAGGTTCGTGGCAGCGGCTCTATTAAGCGCGGCCAAGCATTCAAACGTCATATTTTGACTAAGAAAACCACTAAAACTAAACGCAAACTGCGTGGTTCGGCTGCCGTTCATAAGAGCGATGCACCCTCGATTCACGCCATGATGCCCTACGCTTAAGGAGAAAAACTATGCCTCGCGTCAAACGTGGTGTCACGGCTCGTGCCCGTCACAAAAAAGTTATCAAAGCAGCAAAAGGTTATCGTGGTCGCCGCGGTAATGTGTTCCGCGTTGCCAAGCAAGCGGTTATGCGTGCAGGTCAATATGCATATCGTGACCGTCGCAACAAAAAGCGTACATTCCGCGCCCTCTGGATAGCCCGTATTAACGCGGCTGTGCGCGAGCATGGTGTGTCGTACAGCGTTTTCATTGCCGGCCTCAAAAAGGCAGCTATTGAGCTTGATCGTAAAGTCTTAGCTGATATGGCTGTGCGTGACAAAGCGGGTTTTGCAGTAATTGTCAATCAGGTTAAATCAGTCTTGGCTGCTTAAGCTCTGTTTGTTGTTGCTTTAATAAACGGGGCCTCGTGGCTCCGTTTGTTTTTTTAGTTGGAATGTCTATGTCTTCTTCATTAGATGATTTGGTTGAGCAGGCGCGCGAGCAGTTTTTAGCTGCCCAAACAACTGTTGCGCTTGAAAATGTAAAAGCTAAATTTTTAGGTAAGCAGGGCGCCTTAACAGAGCAACTTAAATCGCTTGCAGCGTTGGCACCCGAGCAAAAACGTGAACAAGGTGCTGTTATAAACGTCGCCAAGCAGCAGGTAGAGGCTTTACTAAACGCCCGCCGCGAGCAGCTTGTTCAAGATGCCTTAAACCTGCAGCTTGCATCGCAAAAAATTGATATAACTTTGCCAGGTCGCGGTAAAGGCATAGGCGGTTTGCACCCTGTCATGCACACGTGGGAACGTGTAGAAAACATATTTCGATCAATAGGTTTTGATGTGGCTGATGGCCCTGAGGTTGAAAATGATTGGTCAAATTTCACCGCACTAAACAACCCTGAAAACCACCCCGCGCGTTCAATGCAAGACACGTTTTACGTTGATATGCAAGACGAGCAGGGCACATCTTTATTATTGCGTACGCACACCAGCCCCATGCAGGTTCGTTACGCACGTATGCACAAACCACCTATTAAAGTGATAGCGCCAGGTCGCACCTACCGTGTTGACAGTGACGCCACGCATTCACCCATGTTTCATCAAGTTGAAGGCCTCTGGATCGCTGAAAATATTTCGTTTGCTGATCTAAAAGGTGTGTACACAGATTTTCTGCGCTGCTTTTTTGAAACAGACGATCTTAAAATTCGCTTCCGGCCTTCATTTTTCCCCTTCACTGAACCGTCAGCTGAAATTGACATGATGTTTACTTCCGGCCCCAATCAAGGTCGCTGGCTTGAAATATCGGGTTCAGGTCAGGTGCACCCTCAGGTTATACGCAACTTTGGTCTTGATCCAGAAATTTACATGGGGTTTGCATTTGGCTCTGGCCTTGAACGCCTCACCATGTTGCGTTACGGTGTGCACGATTTACGCCAGTTTTTTGAAGGCGATCTGCGCTTTTTACGTCAGTTCAACCGTTGATTTTTGCAAGTGTGCAAACTCACGCACACATGCCCAAGAGAATAAGAGCACGCTATGCAATTTCCTGAATCGTGGTTAAGAACCTTTGTTGACACTGATTGGTCAACCGAACAGATAGCCCATGAGCTAACGATGGCTGGGCTTGAAGTCGAAGAGGTAAATGCTTTTGCACCGCCCTTTACGGGTGTTATTGCGGCGCGCATTGAGGCGGTAGAACCCCACCCTGATGCCGACAAACTGCGTATTTGTCGTGTTAATAATGGCCAAACAATTCTGCAAATTGTGTGCGGTGCGCCGAATGCTGCAGTGGGTTTAATGGTGCCGTTAGCGCAGGTGGGTGCTGTTTTGCCTAATGACATGAAAATTGGTGCCGCTAAAATGCGCGGTGTTGAGTCATTTGGTATGTTGTGTTCTGCCCGAGAGTTAGGCTTGTCGCAAGATCATGCAGGCCTGATGGTACTCGATGAAGCCACTGAGCCTGGCAAAAATATACGTGATGCATTAGGGCTTGATGACCCAATTTTTACGTTAAAGCTCACACCTAACCGGGCTGATTGTTTGTCAATTTTAGGCGTGGCACGCGAACTAGCTGCGCTCGCGCAATCACCGCTTAAACCCCTCATTTCACCTCAAGTAAAACCAACGTTAAGTGATATTGTTAAGGTCACTATTGAAGCGCCTGATTTATGTGGGCGTTTTATGGGTCAAGTTATTAAGGGTGTTAATGCCCATGCTAAAACACCCGCTTGGGTTGTTGAACGTTTAAAGCGTGCCGGTCAACGCAGTGTTTCTGCCTTGGTTGATCTTTCCAACTATCTCATGCTCGAGCGCGGTCGCCCAACTCACGTATTTGATTTAAATAAACTGGCTCAGCCTGAACTCAACGTTCGTTGGGGTAAATCAGGTGAAACACTTAAGCTATTAAACGGTGAATCAATTACTCTTGATGAAAAATTAGGCGTTATTGATTGTGACGGTGAGCCAGAAAGTTTGGCGGGCATTATGGGTGGTGACCACACTGCTGTCACACTTGATACAACCGATATTTATGTTGAGGCGGCATTTTGGTGGCCCGATTCAGTTGCAGGGCGAACACGACGACTCAAACTTAATTCAGAAGCGGCGCATCGTTTTGAACGGGGTGTCGATTTTGAGTCTATTCCACACGATATCGATGCTTTAGTTTCACTCATCGTTGAGGTTTGTGGTGGGCAAGTGGGGCCTGTGCAAGACCTGGTGGTCAATTTGCCACACCGCCAAGCCGTCAATATGCGTCTGTCACGTTGCCAACGTGTGTTGGGTGTTCCCCTTCACATGGAAGCGGTTGAGGGTGTGTTTACCCGTTTAGGTTTGCCGTTTGAGTTAAAGGGTGAGGTGTTTAGTGTGACACCCCCTGCATATCGCTTTGATATTGAGATTGAAGAAGATCTTATTGAAGAAGTGGCTCGTGTTATTGGTTTTGAAAACATACCGGCTAACCCACCCGTTACGCCAGCCAAAATGTGTACTCAACCTGAATCATTGCGTTCGTTTCATCAAGTTCGTCACAGCGTTGCAGCGCTAGATTACCAAGAGGTGGTTAACTTTTCATTCGTACAAACCGAATGGGAACGTGACATGATCGGTGAAAAAAATGCCATCAAGCTTCTTAACCCTATCGCCAGCCAAATGGCTGTAATGCGTTCAATGCTTATTCCTGGGTTATTACAAACGGTTGCATATAACGCAAACCGTCAGCAGTCACGTGTTCGTGTGTTCGAAGCAGGTCGGGTGTTTAAGCGTGATCAAAGCACCATTGCTTCTGAATTAACTGTACTAGGTGTTCATCAACCGATGCATGTGGCGGGTGTGGCTTGGGGCGGTGTTTCGCCTGAGCAATGGGGCTTAAAACACCAAAACGTTGATTATTTTGATGTTAAACATGATTTAGAAGTATTAATGGGTGCAAAGCGACATCTGTTGCACTTTGAACCAACTGACTTGCCACTTTTTCACCCGGGCCGTTCTGCCTGCGTGTGGCTTGAGAGCAGCCCAATTGGTTGGGTGGGTGAAATTCACCCTAATTGGGTGCGAGAGTTCGGTTTGTCGTCAGCCCCTGTTGCATTTGAAGTGATTCTTGATGCTGTGGTGAAACAAAATATACCTCGCCCCCAAGAAGTTTCTCGTCAACCGGTTGTGCAACGTGATCTAGCCTTATGGGTTGCTCAAGATACGCCTGTACAAACGTTACTAGACTCGATTTATGAATTAATAAAAAAAGAGTCTTTGCTGTCTGTTGTGCGTCGGGTAGAATTGTTTGATGTTTGGCGACCGACAGATCAAACTGAAACCAAAGAGATCAGTATGGCTTTTAGGTTTTGGTTGCAAGATGATGCCGTTACGTTGTCAGACGAGCACGTTGATCTTTGTATGACTCAAATTAGAAGTATGCTTGAAACTGAACACCACGTTCGTCAACGATAAAAAACATTTCATATTTGTGGAAATAAAAAAATGACTGATGTTCGCACTTTGACTAAAGCTGAATTAGCTGAAATGTTATTTGAAAGAGTAGGGCTTAATAAGCGAGAAGCCAAAGATTTGGTTGAAATGTTTTTTCTTGAAATTCGTAGCGCCTTGTCAAAGGGTGATTCAGTCAAACTATCTGGGTTTGGTAATTTTCAAGTTAGAGACAAACCGGCTCGCCCTGGCCGCAACCCTAAAACGGGTGAAATGATTCCGATAGCAGCACGACGCGTTGTAACTTTTCATGCTAGCCAAAAGCTTAAAGACGTCGTCGAGTCTACCCATCAACCCCAAGTTGGTTTAACCTAACGAAAGTCGTTTAAGTAGATATTAAAATGGTTCTTTAAGTAATTGTTTAACTCGTTTATAAAATGATTATTTAATTAGTTATTTATATTTTATTTAAATTTTTTTTCTTTTAATTTTTCTTTCAATAGTTTCAGGTAGTTCTTCAGCAATACTTTTCAAATAAAGACTTAAAGAGGTTGATGTAAATAATGCAAAGTACGACTTTAACCCTTGAGGTTTTGCCCCCCATACCGGCTAAACGCTACTTCACGATTGGTGAAGTAAGTGAACTATGTGGTGTTAAGCCGCACGTTCTTCGCTACTGGGAACAAGAGTTTACTCAGCTTAAACCTGTTAAAAGACGAGGCAACCGTCGTTACTATCAACATCATGAAGTTTTATTGATTCGCCGAATTCGAGAATTATTATATGAACAAGGGTTCACTATCAGTGGGGCACGAAATCGTTTAAGTGATGCACGTGATAGTCATAATGACCCTGATGCTGCTGTTCGTTTAACCGGTGCAGAGCTGCAAGCGTTACGTAATGAACTGAAGTCTATATCAGATTTTTTAATGAGTGTTTAATCTTACATATGTTGATGTATAGGTCGTGTTGACCCATTTGTAATCTGCCTATCAGGCCGTTGTTTACTGGTTGTGTCTTATTTCAAGACTCGTAATCTGCTACAATTACCGGCCAGTCGGGGCGTAGCGCAGCCTGGTAGCGCACTTGCATGGGGTGCAAGGGGTCGAAGGTTCGAATCCTTCCGTTCCGACCAATAAA
>JBDNHM010000245.1:0-2560 GCA_041688825.1 Burkholderiaceae bacterium
CCTGCTTGGATGCAGGTGCTGTTGCGGGAAGTTTTGAAAGAAAATGAAACTGTTGATGCAAGCAGCAGATCAATGAAAGCGTGGCGCGTTGATGCCTAACCGATATTACCACTTTAGTATTGGTGAATTGAAAACGAATGGTTAGGCAAGGGGGAAGGTCAGTAAAAACTTTTTTATTTATTTACACTTATTATTTACACCAATTGTGTTAATATAAATGTATGGACGATAAAACCTTCACCTTTGACGAGCTTTGTACCCTGTCGGGGCTAAGCACTCGCACCTTGCGCTACTACATTCAAATAGGGTTGGTTGATCGGCCTATTGGGCAAACCCGTGCGGCGCACTACCTGCCGTCACATCTAGAGTCGGTTCTACGCATTAAGCAACTAACCGATGCCGGTATTTCACTTGAGCGTATTAAAGAGGTTTTGGCGGGCGAGCCCATGCCTTTACCTGAACGTGCCAAAAAGCCAGGCCATATTGAGGTGCGCAGCCACCTTCATGTTGCCAATGGCATTGAATTGACAGTTTCACCCGAGTCATCGGGGTTAAGCCCCGAGCAGTTACGTGAATTTTTTAAGTTGGTTATGCAAGCTTATGCACTCATTCAAAAAGGGTAAGACATCAACATGCTAAATACGATAACTCAAAAAATAATTGATAAAAATATTGAAAAAAAACCAGGTAACCATAAGGGTATTGTGTTGCAGTCAGTCAGCGCCAAAGGTGTTGCCAATGGTTTGTTACTCGATATGTCGGTACGTCAGCAATACAAAAATAATAGCAACAAAACATTAGAAGTTTTGTATACCTTCCCCATGGCTTGGGGTGCCACGTTTATGGGTTTGCAAGCAACTATAGCGGGGCAAAAGTGGGTAGGTACGGTCGTTGAAAAAGACCAAGCGCAAGCGCAATATGAACAAGCCCTTGGCAATGGTGACACCCCCATCATGCTCGAGAAAAACGCTGATGGTGTTTACACAGCTAATTTGGGCAACATTAAGCCTGCTGAAGAAGTCACCCTTCAATACACCTATTCTCAGGTGCTGCGTTACGAGCAAGGTTCAATTCGTATAGCAATGCCTTTGGTCATTGCACCGCGTTACGGTGATGCTAAAAAAGGGGGCATGCAAGCTCACCACGATTTGGCTCACGACGTGTTAGCCGAATACCCTTTTACGCTGTCTTTAGACTTAATGGGGGGCTTAGAGTGGGCAGCGGTTGAGTCACCATCGCATCAAGTGCAAGTCAGCAAAACAGATTTCGCGTTAAACGTCGCCATTGAACGTCATGCTTTTTTAGATCGTGATTTTGTACTGAATCTAAGTGGTCTGAACCAGCAATCGTTTTACATTGTGACGCCCGACCCACAATTGGGGCCTGAGGGGTGTACGGTAATGGCTAGCTTTTGCCCACCCGCATTACACACGCATGAAGTGCAGCCCGTTCGTTTAAAAATCTTGGTTGATTGCTCAGGTTCTATGGCGGGTGACAGTATGGCAGCAGCCAAAAAGGCTTTGCACCACATCATGAGCCAACTGTCTCAAGACGATTCATTTAGTTATTCAAAGTTTGGAAATAATACGGTTCACCTATTTTCAAACCTAAAAGAGGCCAGCTCGTTTTATAAAATCGCTGCAGGGGTATGCATTAAGCACACTGAAGCCGATATGGGGGGTACTGATATTGAAGACGCTCTTGAGTCTATCTTTTTAATTAATGATTTAGACCAAGACGCTGACGTTTTGTTGATCACCGACGGTGAAATTTGGAATGCATCGAGTCTCATTGAGGTTGCAAAAGAACTAGGCCATCGTATTTTTGCCATGGGTGTAGGCTCTGCCCCAGCTGATTCGCTTTTGAAAGAATTGGCTGTGCAAACAGGGGGGGCGTGTGAATTGGTTGCCCCCAATGAAGATATTGAGCAAGCAATTGTGCGTATGTTTGAATGCCTACGTCAACCTAAAGCGGTTGAGGTTAAAGTAGATTGGGGTTCGGGTGCTTTACCTGAATGGTCTTTGGGTACAGAAAATGCTATTTTTGCCGAGCATACCACCCATGTTTTTGCAGGTTTTAAGTGTGCCCCAAAGCAACCTGCGTCACTGAGCTATCAGCTTAAAACAGCTGAAACTAAAATAAATATCAGCGCTGCAAGTGTGTCTTACCTAGAATCAAGCCACTTGCCTCGTTTGGCTGCTGCACAAAGATTAAAGACTTTGCCCCAGGGTGACCAAATTGCGCTGGCTTTGACGTACAGTTTGGTGACTGAATACACCAACTGCCTGCTGGTGTGCTTGCGAGAAGACAAAGACAAAGCCACCGAATTTACAGAACTTGTTCACGTTGCAAACATGCAAGTTGCTGGTTGGGGTGGTGCAGGTACTGTACACGACGTGGCCTTTGCGGCACGCAGGTCTTTAAAAGCCAAAAAAGAGCAGCCGATTTTTGATAACTCAATAAACATACCTTCGTTTATGCGAGACGGTCTAATTCAACTCAGCATACCGGAAGCGTCATCAGATGTTGACACAGACGTCGTTAAAGAGTCAGACGAAAC
>JBDNHM010000246.1:0-16193 GCA_041688825.1 Burkholderiaceae bacterium
AACCAAGATTTAAACATTAGAGCCAAGGTTTAAACATTAGAACCAAAATTCAAAAAACGTGTGATTTTTTTGAGTGATGATTGTTAAAGGAGCCTTACCGATGCAAAACATCAATACCCAATTTATAGCATTTTGGAACATTTTTCTTGATGTGTGGAAGGCCGGCTTGTTTGGTTATTCTATCGGTGACGTGTTGCTTGCCGCGGGTATTTTTTTAGTTTTCTATACCCTCAGAGGTATGTTTACCAAGGTGGTTTTGGGTGCACTGAGGCGTTGGGTTGCAAAAAGCAAAACGACAATTGACGACCAAGTCGTTGATGTATTAGCGGGCCCCGTTCGCTTGTTATTTGTAGTGTTGGGTATATTTTTTGCATTAAATGCAATTGACCTCAAAGGTATGCCTAATGAGTTTGCCAATAAGTTGGTGAGGTCGTTGATCGCATACGTTATTTTTTGGGGGCTTTACAACAGTATTGAGCCTTTGAAGCAGGTTCTAAAACGTCTTGAAAAGGTCTTGTCAGTTGAAATGGTTTCTTGGGTGGTTACGGGTACACGCTGGGCTCTTGTGGCCGTAGGTGCAGCAACAATCTTGCAAATGTGGGGTATTCAAGTGGCGCCGATTATCGCTGGCTTAGGTTTGTTTGGTGTAGCCGTTGCACTGGGCGCGCAAGATTTGTTTAAAAACCTAATTGGTGGTCTGTGCATACTGATTGAAAAAAGATTTCACAATGGCGACTGGATCTTAGCCGAGGGTGTGGTTGAAGGCACCGTTGAGCACATTGGTTTTCGTTCAACCATGGTGCGACGTTTTGATGCCTCACCTGTGTATGTGCCCAATCAAAAGCTGTCTGACAATGCGGTGACAAACTTTAGTAATATGACCTATCGCCGTATTAACTGGACAATCAATCTAGAATACCGCACAACGCTAGAGCAATTGCGCACCATAAGAGACCAAGTTGAACTTTACTTAACCCATACCCCTGACTTTGTGCAACCCCCTAAGGCCTCTTTATTTGTCAGAATTGATAAGTTTGGTCCCAGCTCAATTGATTTAATGATTTATACCTTCACCTATACTAAAGTGTGGGGTGAGTGGTTGATATGCAAAGAAAATCTTGCTTACGAAATTAAAAAAATTGTAGAAAATGCGGGTGCAGGGTTTGCTTTCCCGAGCCAATCTGTTTACGTTGAATCATTACCTGATACTGTTTCTCAGGGGTACTTACCTACAACGCTTGACATAAAATAATGCTAAAAAATTGATGCTAAAAAAATGAAACCAAACCAATCACCTCTTATACCAGCCGATGATGCCCTGCGTTTAACGCTACATAATGAGGTTCATTCTCGCCCGACAGGCGAGGTAAGCTTGCCTGCGATTGTGCACTATGTAGCCGTATTCAACGATGGCGTCACCAGCGAGCAAGTGTGCCAGCACCTGCAGCAGTTACCCAACATGGCTGGGGTTACACCAAGTCACTTACGTGATCAATTCATTCAAATTCCCCTTGAAAAAGGGGTTTTAAAGTGGGAAAAGCACACAGAATTTACCCGCTACATGGTTTATCAAACCGTGACGGCAGAACAAGCATTTGAGGCCATTACAAAACCAGCGGTTGGGTTTGACATATTGCCGCCCGGTTGGTTAGCCAGCATACCTGGGCGTACTTTTGTGGCTGCCCGCGTGATAGTGTTGCCTGACCCGTTGACCGATACGCAAGCGACTTTAAAGTCGGCCCGTCAGTGGTTGGGGCAAAACCCGATTGTGGCGTCAAAAATTGGGGTCGATGGCCACTCATTGGCTGTTTCTGATTTTTTAATTGACAATTCTGGGTTCGAGCGATTTTTAGTTTTTGCACCATTAGGTAGTAGCGCTACCCGCGTGGGCCGAGTCGTGCAACGCGTGCTTGAAGTTGAAACCTACCGCATGATGGCCTTAAGGGGTTTGCCCGTTGCTAAAGCGTTAAGCCCGCAGTTGACCGCTGCAGAAAAGCAGTTGGCAACGATGACCGTTTTATTAGAAGATAAAGATACCCCTGACCAAAAGTTATTAGACGAACTTATTTCGCTTGCGGCACGTATTGAGCAAGCCACCGCCTTAAACCTTTACCGGTTTTCTGCTACGCAGGCTTACGACGCGATTGTGAACCAACGTATCAGTGAGTTACGAGAAAAGCCGGTTGTTGGCACTCAAACCATTGGTGAATTTATCAGGCGGCGCTTGTTGCCTGCCATTGCAACGGTTGCCTCAACATCTGATCGTTTGATGTCATTGGCTGAAAGGGTGTCTCGTACCAGTTCAATGTTGCGTACGCGGGTTGATATTGCCACAGAAGATCAAAATCAAGCATTCCTTGAAAAGCTAACACGCGGTCAAGCGTTGCAGTTACGTATGCAAAAAACAGTTGAAGGCCTATCGATCGCAGCTATTTCTTACTACGTGGTGAGCCTTGTTTTATATTTGGCAAAGGCTGCTCAGGCAGCGGGCCTTCCCATCAAGCCTGAAGTCGCTGCCGGTGTATCAATACCCTTTGTTATTTTTGCAGTCTGGCGACTTGTTGGGCGTATACGTAATCGGTTGAATAAAGATTTATCATGACCGTATCTAAGTCAAATGAGTCTCCGTTAAGTGAGACTGACGAGGGTACAGCTAGCCCTCAAAAAACGACACCACTATTGATTTTGGCTGCCTTGGGCGTTGTTTTCGGTGACATTGGTACCAGCCCCCTTTACGCATTTAAACTGATTTTTGTAAACGATTTGCACCCGATTCCATTAAACGATTCCAACGTTTTAGGCGTTTTATCTTTGTTTTTCTGGTCAATATTTATGGTTGTCACGGTGAAGTATGTTTTCTTCATCATGCGTTTTAATAATAAAGGCGAAGGCGGCATTATGGCTCTAGTCGGCGTAATGTTGACTAAACTGCCTGAGGGTTCTTGGCAGAAAGCATTGCTCATACCTTTGGGCATGCTGGGGGCCGCTTTTTTTTATGGCGATGGTGTCATTACCCCAGCCATTTCGGTTTTGTCTGCAGTTGAAGGGTTAGAGCTTTTATCGGCTGATTTAAAAGATTATGTTGTGCCTATTACCTTAGCGATTTTAATACCCCTTTTTCTATTTCAAAAACAGGGTACAGATCGTATAGGTAAGCTTTTTGGCCCCATTATGTTTATTTGGTTTTTGATAATTGGCATATTGGGGTTGGCCAATATTATTCAGGCCCCGCATGTGTTGCAGGCTTTGAGCCCGAGTTATGCACTGGTGTTTGCACTCGACCATGGTGCCTTAAGTTTTTTTGCACTGGGCAGTGTGGTGCTTTGTATCACGGGTGCAGAGGCTCTTTACGCAGACATGGGTCATTTCGGGCCTAAATCAATACGAGTGGCTTGGCTATATCTGGTCTTTCCCGCATTAATTTTGAATTACTTCGGGCAAGGTGCGTTGGTGATCACTGATGCACAGGCGTTGTCAAATCCATTTTTCTTACTAGCCCCTAAGTGGGCTTTATCACCCTTGATTTTATTGGCAACGGTTGCTACGGTCGTGGCGTCACAGGCGGTGATTACGGGTACCTTTTCGATGACGCAGCAAATGATTCAGTTGCGTTTTGTACCGCGTATGCGCGTGATTTTTACGTCTGATGAAACCAAGGGCCAAATATATGTGCCGGCGGTTAATAACATGTTGTTGGTGCTGGTCGTATTGCTTGTTATTTTATTTCAATCGGCTGAAGCGTTAGGTTCAGCTTACGGTATTGCGGTAATTGGCACCATGTTGATTACTGACATTTTTGCCATTGCCGTGGCGGTCTATGTCGCTAAATGGTCGCTTTGGCGAGCGATTTTAGGCGCTTCATTTTTTATTTTGATTGATCTTATTTTCTTTTCTGCAAATGCTTTAAAGTTTTTAGATGGGGGTTGGTTTCCGATTGGTTTAAGTATCATTTTCTTTATCATTTTTTCAACTTGGCGACGCGGTGTTAAAGAGATTATTCAGCATGAAAATACGACGAGCGTACCGTTCAGGCCCTTTGTAGCAGAGCAGTTGTCTGCGGTCAGACGTGTGCCGGGTTGTGCGGTGTTCATGACGAGTAATCTTTTTTATACACCAAAAACGATGGCACTCACCATTCAAAATATGGGTGTTTTGCATGAGCAGGTGGTTTGTGTCAACGTGACATTGCGGGGTATTCCTCACGTCAATCCAAGTAAACAATTTGAAATAACCGCTTTAGAATACGGTGTCACAGAGGTAACAATGTTTTTTGGGTTCAAAGATGAATTTAATTTACCTAAGGTTTTATCGCGCGCCTTGGGCGAACAGTTTCCTGCAAAAAGCGCCATCTATTTTTTAAGTCACCAAGTATTCGATTTGCAAGATAAAGGGTCTTGGGCATATTGGCACAAAATATTGTTTGCGTTTCTTTTTCGAAACGCCTTCCCCATTTCAAGTTACGCAAAATTACCTTCGAATCAGGTGGTTCAGTACGGCGTCCGAATGAAACTTTAAGTCTTAACCCGTATTGCGCAAACCTGACGCAATGCCGTTAATAGCGATATGAATGCCGCGTTTGGTTCTCTCGTCTGTCTCAGTTTCGGTTTGGCTTTGATCACGACGAAACCGCTTTATAAGCTCGACCTGCAAATGATGCAGTGGGTCAATGTAGGCAAATCGGTGTCGTATTGATCTTTCAAGCGCAGGGTTGGTGGCCAGCAACTGTTTATGCCCGGTAATCATCGTTAAAGCGCGTCGGGTTTGGTCCCATTGCGCTTGAATTTTTAACAAAATTTGTTGGCTCAAGTGTTTGTTAGTCACTAAATCGGCATACCGTGAAGCCAACGCCAAATCGCTTTTGGCCATGACCATGTCAATGTTTGACACCAATGTTTGAAAAAATGGCCACTGCTGATGAATGCGTTTTAAAAGCTGTTCAGCCTGTTTAACGTTTAAAGAAGGGTGATGGTTAACAAAACGATCAATAGCAGCACCAAAACCTAGCCAGCCGGGCAAGTTAAGGCGGCATTGCCCCCAGCTAAAGCCCCAAGGTATGGCGCGTAAATCTTCAATGCGTTCACTGCTTTGACCTGCCTTGGGTCGGGCAGCAGGTCGTGAACCAATATTTAGTTTAGCAATTTCACGAATGGGGGTTGATTCAAAGAAATACTGTGCAAAGCCTTTGGTGTCATAAACAAGGCCGCGATACGCTTCAAAACTGTAGGTTGAGATGAGCTCAGCCGCTTCAATAAATGATTGTGGCACTGAATTTTCAGGGGCGATGAGAGTGGCCTCTAATGTAGCGGCGATCAGTGTTTCAAGGTTTCGCCGGCCAATGTCAGGGTTGGCATATTTTGCACCAATGGTTTCACCTTGTTCAGTTAGGCGAATTTGACCTTGAACCGTACCGGGTGGTTGCGCCAAAATAGCGGAATAGCTAGGGCCACCGCCACGACCGACCGTGCCCCCTCTGCCATGAAATAAACGCAGCGTAATGGGGCGTGGATTTGAAAGCTTTTTAAATAATTCAACTAAGGCAACTTCAGCCCGATAAAGCGACCAATTGCTCGTGAAAATACCACCATCTTTGTTGCTATCTGAATAGCCCAGCATAATTTCTTGTTCGCCACCACTATTTTGTACCATGGTAGCTATACCAGGTATGGCGTATAAAGCCGCCATAATGTCAGCGGCCCGGGCTAAGTCGTCTATCGTTTCAAATAAGGGTACAACTAGTAATTGGCAATGGGCGGGCTGCTTTGATAGCAGCTGTTTGGCTTTCGACAGGTTAGCTTGTAAAGGTTTTGAAGCGAGCTGTTTTGGTTGTGGTTGTTGCGGTTGTGGTTGTTTAGGTTTAGACAGGTTGGTTTGCGACAATGTACCTTTAAACAAGCCTACTTCTTTTTGTAAAACATACACTTCGAGTAAATCACTGACTGTTTCGGTGTGGCTCACAATGTATTGACGAACAGAATGATGGCCAAACTTTTCAATCATGTCGCGGGCGGCTTCAAAAATGCCTATCTCTGATTGAGTATGATCGCTGTAAGCAGCTGAAGGCACGCGCAAAGCACGCGCGTCATTTAAACAGGTTGTCAGCAGGGCAACGCGTTTCGTTTCGGTCAGTTGGCTGTAATCGGCACAAACGCCCGCAGTGGCAAGTAGTTCTGCGATGACTTTTTCATGTTGATCAGAGCTTTGTCGTAAATCAACCGTTGCCAAATGAAAACCAAACACGTCAATCGCACGCATAAGTGGCAACAAACGATGCTGTGCTAGCAATTCACTACGATTATGTATAAGCGACTGGTGCATCACTTTTAAATCGTCTAGCAGGGCTTCAGACGATGGGTAGGGGTCATTGGGTTCTATGGCGTGGCGAGCAGCCTCACCCCCCGTAAGCGCCCTCAGTGTGGCAGCTAAACGGGCATACATACCCGTTAGTGCGCGCCGGTAGGGTTCGTCTTGACGATGTGCGTTTTGATCAGGTGAGCGGTTAACCAAATCTTGCATGGCCTTATCAACCGGCATCAGCATGGCTGACATAGATAGCTCACCACCCAAACGGTGAAGGGCTGTTAAATAAAAACGTATGGCCATTTCAGATTGTTTTTTAAGCGCAAAGCGCAATGTTTCAGCATTGACATTGGGGTTGCCGTCACGGTCACCGCCTATCCAGTTGCCCATTTTTAAAAAAGACTTCACATCTTTTCGGCCCAACATGTTTTCAAGCTGTGTATATAAGACTGGAATTTGAGTGAGAAAGGTTGATTCGTAATAACTCAGCGCGTTTTCTATTTCATCGGCAACGGTCAGTTTAGTGAAGCGTAAAAGACGTGTCTGCCAAAGTTGAAGTATGCGCGTTTTAATCGCTTGCTCATTGATGTGCAATTCAATTTTTTGCTTTTGATCGGTTGGCCGGTTGGTGATGTCGTCGCGTTGCGTTAATAATTGTGCAATCGCGCGCTCTGCATCAAGAATGCTTTTACGTTGAACTTCAGTTGGGTGCGCAGTGAGTACGGGCGAAATATAACTTCTTTGCAGACTACGCAAAATGGCAGGTATTTTGACACCTGCTGCTTGCATGCGCTCAAACGCACGCGCCAAGCTGCCGTTTTGAACACTGCCGGCGCGCTCATGAAACTGACGGCGTCTAATGTGATGGCGGTCTTCAGCTAAATTGGCTAAATGACTAAAATAAGTAAAGGCACGAATCACACTCACCGTTTGATCAGCTGACAGTTTTTTAAGTAACTGTTTAAGGGTGCGATCAGCTAGGGTGTTTTTGTCGCGCCTAAACGCCACTGACAGCTTACGAATGCGTTCAATTAAATCATATGCAGGTTTACCGTCTTGCTCGCGCACCACATCGCCTAATAATTTACCGAGTAAGCGTATATCGTTAACTAGTGGTTGTTCGTTACGATCAGTGAGGGTGATAGGCATGAATAATATGTTCCTACGGTTTGCTAATTAAGCGTGCGTGGCGACTCAAGATAAAGTCAAAAATTAGCTTCATCCAGATGGTCGAGCCAGCAATGGCTGACCATGTGCTGTAAGGCGTAGCTAAAACCACCACTGCAAAAACCACGTAAAGCATAACTAGGCCACCTATTAAATTCGTTACACCTGCAAAGGTTGCAAATCGTTCAGGGCGGGGGGGCGGTACGCCACGTGACAAGGCAACCTCAGAGTAATCTTTTTTAATAAAAATGCGCCATGCACGGCGAAACCAAAAAAAACCAATCGGAAAGACTGCGATGAACAATAGCCATGTAATGGCCATACTGACATCAAAAACCATGCTTTACTCCGCAAATAAAAAACCCTGACAGCGATGTGCCGTCAGGGTTCAGTTTAAAACATTAAACAGTTCAGTTCAGCTCAAAGGTAGGGAAATACAAACCTTAAACTTTGAGCTGATATGAATGGCTTAGTGCGCGCCTGTTACAACACCTGAACCACGGGGTACGCGAACATTTTCAACCATTTGTTGAATATGCTCTGGCGGTTCTTTAGTGACTTTATCGACCAAGAAGGCAATGGTAAAATTCGCTGCTGCACCGATTGCACCAAAGGCCTCTGGGGTAATGCCAAAGAAGCCGTTCGTTCCACCCACTAAGCCCAAATACTCTGTACCTTTGATGAAAAAGATACCTTTGTGAGCAAATACGTAAAACAGGGTAACGAATAAGCCAACCAACATACCGGCCATAGCGCCTTCTTTGTTCATCTTCTTAGAGAAGATACCCATCATGATGGCAGGGAACAATGTCGAGGCGGCAATACCGAACGCCAAAGCCACTGTACCCGCGGCGAACCCAGGCGGGTTAAGCCCAAGGTAGCCCGCCACCACAATCGAAGCTGCCATCGCAATTTTACCCGCCATTAACTCACCTTTTTCACTGATGTTTGGTGCAAAAACATTCTTTACCAAGTCATGTGAAATCGCAGATGAAATGGCCATCAGCAAGCCTGCTGCAGTTGACAGCGCAGCGGCTAGACCACCAGCAGCGACCAAAGCAATCACCCAGTTAGGTAACAGTGCAATTTCTGGGTTAGCCAACACGATAATGTCGGGGTTCACAGAAAGCTCATTACCTTTCCAGCCAGCTTCATCGGCTTTCTTAAGAAATGCGGGGTCTTTAGATTTGTCGTTGTAATACTGAATACGACCATCGCCATTTTTGTCTTGAAACTTCAACAAGCCTGTAACTTCCCAACGCTTAAACCAATCAGGTCGCTTGTCGTATGCAATAGATGCATCTTTGCCAAACACATCACCCGTTGTCATCACCGCAGGGGTAATGGTTGCGTGAAGGTTCATACGAGCCATGGCTGCTACTGCAGGTGCAGTCGTATAGAGTAGGGCAATGAACACCAAAGACCAGCCAGCTGATGAACGTGCGTCAGCGACCGTCTTAACCGTAAAGAATCGCATAATAACGTGTGGCAAACCGGCGGTACCAATCATCAATGACAAGGTGTACAAGAACATATTGAGCTTGCTACCAGGAATAGACGTGGTGTATTCACCAAAGCCCAGTTCTGTTACGACGCTGTTCAAAGTCACTAATAATGACTTATCGCTACCCACCATGTTTGAACCCAAACCTAACTGAGGAAGGGCCACACCCGTGAGCGACAACGAAATGAAAACGGCAGGAATGATGTAAGCCAAAATCAAAACGATGTATTGTGCAACTTGTGTGTAGGTAATACCTTTCATGCCGCCAAACACGGCGTAGGCAAACACAATCGCCATACCGACATAAATACCGGTTGAACTTGACACACCTAAAAAGCGCGAGAACGCAATACCGACACCGGTCATTTGACCAATAATGTAGGTGATTGAAGCGACCAATAAGCAAACAACGGCTAAGGTTGAAGCTGATTTAGAGTAAAAACGATCGCCAATGAATTGCGGTACGGTAAATTTACCGAATTTACGCAGGTAAGGTGCTAACAAACAAGCAAGCAATACATAGCCACCTGTCCAGCCCATTAAAAATAAGCTACCGCCATAACCCATGTAAGCAATTAAGCCAGCCATAGAAATGAACGAAGCGGCAGACATCCAGTCAGCAGCTGTTGCCATACCGTTCATAACGGGGCCGACGTTACCGCCTGCTACATAAAACTCACTGGTTGAGCCAGCGCGCGCCCAAATAGCAATACCGATGTAGAGGGCGAATGTAAACCCTACAACTAAATAAATCGTGGTTTGAAGTTCCATTATTTGCCCCTTTATTTTTCGTCGACGTCAAACTGACGGTCGATGTCGTTCATTTTCTTGCGATACCAAAAAATCAAGAAAATAAACACATAAATTGAGCCTTGTTGGGCAAACCAAAAGCCGACGGGGTAACCGCCGATTTGAAACTGGTTCAACCACTCAGCAAAGAAAATACCCGCGCCGTAAGACACGACTGCCCAAACGGTGAGCACTTTAATCAGTAAACCTTTTGTTGCACGCCAATAAGCTTGGGCGTCATGATCTTGATGTTCCATATAGCCTCCTCAACCTTTATGTAAATCTTGCGATTTTTATTTCACTACCTTGAGAACTGTAAGCACTTTCACGGGTTGTCGGTATTAGGGAAACAACTAGTATTGGAGATATATTTTACAAAACTGACAGTAAGCTGACTTTAAGCTTGCACCGGGCTTAACCATGCGTTAAAAACAGAGCTTTTATACCTACTTTGCGGTAGGCTTATAAAAACGGAAGGTTAAGAATGATGACTGATAACAACACTAAATTAAGCGCTACCCAAAGTCTGGTAAAAAATTTAGCTCAACAGTTGATGGGCGAGTTGCCGTTTTCAGCTATGCAGGTGCAAGACGTGAATTACTTTATTGAGTCGTCACAAGAGGCTTATTTTGCACCCGATGAAGTCATACTCACACCTGAAAACGGGGTGCCGAAATGTCTATACTTGCTGCGTCAAGGTACGGTATTGGGTAAGCGGGTTGTATCAAAAAACCAAACGATTGATTTTGAAGTTGAGGCAGGTCAGCTTTTTTCAGTGGGTGCCATACTGACTAAAAGAGCGGTATCAAGTATTTATTCAGCAAGGGGTGATTGTTTTTGTTTGCTCTTGTCTGCTGATGCGATGGATGAACTGAATATTAAATCACCGCCTTTTCTCGATTTTATAAAAAATCATTTCAAAACCATATTAGAAAAATCACAAGATGATATGCGAATGAGTTTTGCATCGCAGGCTTATGCCTCGCAGTTGCATCACAGCACGTTAGGGTCTTTGCCCTTGCGCCCACCCATTACGGTATTACCCAATCACCCCATCAAAGAAGCCCTTAAGATGATGGATGAAAAAGAAATTGGTTCCATTTTAGTGACAGATGAAAGTCAACAACCGCTGGGTATTTTGACTCGTCATGATATTTTGAAACGAATTGTTTTAAGTCAGATTGATTTATCAAAACCCATTGCTGATGTGATGTCTAAACCGATTCAGTCTCTCGAGTTTGATCATTCAGTTGAAGAAGCCAGCCATTTAATGCTTGATAAAAAGATACGGCATTTACCCGTATTGAAACAAGGCAAAGTGATTGGTCTGGTTTCAGAGCGCGATCTATTTTCTTTACAGCGATTTTCAACCGGCAATATTTCATCGGCTATTCGGGCGGCAACCAGTTTGTTGGCCTTGGGGCAATGCGCCAAAAATATTCGCAGTTATGCTGAAAACTTACTTGGTCAAGGTGTGTCAGGGCAAAGACTGACAAGCATGATTAGTTATTTAAACGACTTGTTAACAGAACATGTCATTAAATTAATAATGTTGACATACCCGCAAGTGAATACGCAACATTTTGTTTGGTTTGCAATGGGCTCTGAAGGTCGGGGTGAGCAAACCATATCAACAGACCAAGATAATGGCATGGTGCTAGCCGACGACTTAAGTGATGAACAAATTAATATTTACTTGACCTTTGCACGTGCTGTAAATGAGGCGCTAGATCAGTGCGGGTTCCCGTTGTGCAAAGGCAATGTCATGGCCAGCAACCCTCAATATGCCATGCGACAATCGGCATGGCTAAAAATCTGTGCAAAATGGATCAGCAATGGCACACCGCAAGACTTGCTTGATTCCAGTATTTTCTTTGATTTTAGAGGCTTGTTTGGCTGTCAGTCTTTGCTTGACCCCATTAAAAAAAGCGTTACACAGGGCGCACAAGATACCCCTCGTTTTATTAGTTTCTTAGCCACCAATGCGATGAACTGGAATGTACCCTTAACTCTATTTGGGGGCATTGAAACAACAGAAGTCGATGGTGAAGAAATAATCGATATCAAGGCCAATGGCACGGCTTTAGTGGTTGATTTTGCTCGCATCTATGCTTTGGCGCTGGGTATTGAAGTGCGCGGCACTAGTGACCGATTAAAGGCTATTGCTCAAGCTAAGGGTTATGACGAACAAAAAGGTAAAGATTGGGTGGCAGCTTTTGATTATTTGCAAATGTTGAGGTTAAAAGCACAGTTGTTGCAACCTGCGGGTCGCTCGCATCTGACGGCCAATCAACTGCCATTTAGTTCATTATCACCGATTGATCGTATTGTTTTAAAGGCAACTTTCAATGTTTGCCAAGCCATGCAACAACGTTTGAAGCTTGATTATGTTCGATAATCTTTTTGGCTGGAACAGGCCTCATATTGAAACATCAATCGTTGAACCTTTACGCTGGGTCATGCTTGATACCGAAACCACGGGTTTAAATGCATGGGTCGATGACGTGATTTCTATCGCTGCACTGGGTATTCATTTTCAACCCGGTTTTACCTCACCCCGTATTGTGTTTGCCGACTCGTTTGAAGTCATCATAAGGCCTGAAAAAATCAAACTTAAGCGGCCTAATGTGCTTATTCACCACATTGGGGTGGGGGCGCAAGAAGGGGGGCATGATCACCGTGAATCGCTTGAGCAGTTTCGTGATTGGGTGGGTGATGCACCTCTTTTGGCCTTTATGGCACCCTTTGATCAAGCCATGCTAAAAAGGTCTTTTAAAAAAGCAGGCTTGCCGCCCTTGCCAAACGAGTGGTTAGATGTCGAGCCTTTAGCGGGCTGGGTGGCTAAAGATACCTACCCGTATGCGCTCGATGAGCGTATTGAACAGTTTGGGTTGCAGTGTGTTGACCGTCATACGGCGGCTGCCGATACGTTTGTCACGGCAGAGTTACTGCTCAAATTATTGCCGCATATTACGCCCACTGCCAACACTTGGGCCAAAATTAAACAGATCTCACGCGAACGGCCTCAGTAAGCACTATTATCAGATAACTTTCAACAAAATGATGCGATGTCTTGAGTAATGATTCTGAATTACCCCCCGCGCCCCCAAAGCGTGAGCTGTTTCTAGCCCTGTCGGGTGTTGCTGGTACGGTAGCGATTGTGGCGTTTGATGCCACTATTGTGAGTACGGTGTTGCCAAAAGTTGCGCAGCAATTAGGCGGCATGTCTTTATATGCTTGGGTAGGTACAGGCTATTTTTTAGCTAACGCTATGACCATTATGATTTTTGGTCGATTGGGTGACTTGCATGGTCGCAAGCCGTTAATTTTATGGTCTTTGTTTATTGTAGGTTTGGGGTCAATATTTTCAGCCCTCTCACAAACGATGCCTCAATTGATTGGCGCAAGAGTTCTACAGGGTGTAGGAGCTGGCATGATGGTAGCCACTGCTTTCACTGCCATTGCCGATATATTTCCTAACCCTAAGCAACGTGTACGCTGGCTGGTAATGCTGTCTATTACCTTCGCTGTAGCGAGTGGTTTGGGCCCTATCATTGGGGGGGTGACCGAACAGTTTTTTGGTTGGCGAGCTTCTTTTGCAGTCATACCCTTTACTTGTGCTGTAGCTGCCTATTTGATTGCAAAGTATTTTCCACTTATCAAGCCAGAGCAATCTAAAAATGCCCGAATTGACTGGTTAGGTGCAGTACTTATTATGTTGACGGTCGGTTTGCTGTTGTTCAGCCTTGAGGTGTTTGTGGGGCACTTTTCCTCAGTTAAGCCCATTTGGGGTCTAGTCATGTTTTTAGGTTGTTGCCTTTCTGGATGGGTACTGATTCAAACCGAGCGCCGTGTGGCGATGCCTATTTTCCCGCTACGTGTTCTAAAAACATCACAGGCCCAATGGCTAAACATCGCCGCTTTGCTGTGTGGGGCAGTGATGTTTATTTTGATTTTTTATATACCATTGCTTTTACAAAATACGTTTCATTACACGCCAACCATCGCTGGCATGTTGATGATACCGTTAGTGGCAGGTATACCTTTGGGTAGTATTGTAAGTGGGCGAATGTTTGCCCGTATGCAAAACCCTCAACACTTAATGGTGGGGGGTAGTGCGGTATTGGGTTTAGGTTGCTTGGTCGCTTTAACTTTGACTGAAAGCAGCGATGTATATTTGATTATATTAGCCACAGCATTGTGCGGGGCAGGGCTAGGCTTTATGTTGCCTAATTTAACGCTATTTAGCCAGATGATTGTTAAACAACAAGACGTAGGGGTGTCTTCAGCTTTGATACAAACGAGCCGCGCCTTGGGTAGCGCGATTGGCACGGCTTTAGTCGGTATGGCAATTGCTCAAACTTCGGTCATTATCGGTTTGCGTGTTGGTTTGATATTCAGTGTCATCATCTGCGCATTGCTGATGTTGATCAGCATGCGCATCAAGATGAGTGATTATACGTAAAATTTCAAAGTCGTTTTTTAGGTGCTTTCAGAGTCGTAGAAGGCTTGCTCTGGTTTCCTATTAGGCTTTTGACGAATAGAGTTATAGAAGTCAAATACTACCAAAAATACCCCGATGGTTAATACAACCATTAACCCTAAATCTTTTAGTTTCCAAATGTAGGGAATCAGAAAAGCAACCAGTAATGTGCCAGAAATAATCGCTGTAGAGAGTTGCTTCATTTTATGCTCCGGTAATTGAGTCAAAATTATTGAGTAACCAATTTGATGTTCTTAGCAACCGAGCATCGTCATGGCGTTGCCCAATAAGTTGCACCCCTATGGGCATGCCTGATTCTGATTTAAGTAAGGGCAGTGAAATGGCGGGCATACCGGTATAAGACCACAATGCGTTCATGATAGGGTCGCCCGTATTGTCTAAGCCCTTAGGCGCTGCACCCAGCGTTGATGGGGTAATGATGGCATCAAAGCGATCAAAAAATTCATCAAAACCTGCTGCGATAGGTTCAATAGCACGTTTAGCCTTTAGATAATCAACCGCTTTTATTTCTCGCCCACGCGCTACAACATCTTTAGTGCGACTATCTACTTTTTCACCAGTATGCTTCATATGGTCACTCATGGCGGTAGCAAACTCTGATTCTACGACTGTAATAAGGTTGTCAATCGCTTGATTTGCAACCGTGGGTAACTCAACTACGGGCGTTTCAGCGCCCATCTCTTCGATCAGTGCATCAAAAGCGTCTCTTGCTTCAGGGTCCATTTTGTTCCAAAAAGGTGTTTTAACAAACACAAATTTGGGTTTGAATGGCGGTTCTGAAAGCGCAACATTGACAAGGTTGCGGGGCAAAACGCCCTGTGTAGTCGGGTCGTTTTCGTCAGCTGCAATCAATGTTTGAGCAACCAGTGCAACGTCAGCTATGGTTCGACCAAATACGCCCACCTGATCAATTGTTTCACAAAGTGGCTGCAAGCCATCACGCGATATAAGCCCCCGCGTTGGTTTAAAACCAATAATGCCGCAGTAAGACGCAGGCCTGATAACGGAACCCACTGTTTGCGTGCCAATCGCTACGGGCACCATACCCGCGGCGACCGCCGCGGCACTGCCGCTCGATGAACCGCCAGGCGTATGTTCAAGGTTATGGGGGTTACGCGTTTTTGCAGGGGTTCCTAGACAAAAGGCAGGCAAAGCGGTTTTACCAAATATAACTGCACCTTGTGCGCGAAGAAGTTTTGCAATTTTTGCGTCCCAGCGGGGTTGACGCCCTGCTAAAGAGGCCGAGCCAAACTCTGAAGGCATATCAAAGGTATCAACCGCGTCTTTCAGCGCGATGGGTACGCCTGCCAAGCTACCTAGCTCGCCGCCTTGAGCGCGCCCTTCATCAAGAATGCGTGCTTGCTGAATGACCGCTTTTTCATCAAGGTAAACAAAGGCGTGCACTTGGTCGTCAACTTTTTGAGCAAGTTCAATAAACCGTTTAGCGAAGTCTTCAGCGGTGTATTGACCCGACCGAACCATTTCGCTGATGGCTGTCGCTGTTATTGTTTGAATGGCAATATTTTCTTGGCTCATAGCTTAGTTAGTCTTCATAAAGAATGCTGGGTCGATGACGCCCTCGGGTAAGGGGCCATCATCAACTTGTGAGTCTTTGTTGTAGAGTAAATCGGGTAAATACGATACCAATTTGGGCTGAATGTAAACCAATACCAAAGTGAGTAACACCATACCAAGGAATGGGAAGCAACCCTTGAAAATATCCCATAGTTCTACCCCTTTGGGTGCAACACCTTTTAAGTAATAAGCAGACATTGCCATGGGTGGCGTTAGAAATGAAGTTTGCAAGTTAATGGCGATAAGAAGGCCAAATAACAATGGGTCAACATCAAATATAGCCAACATGGGTAAAAATATTGGAACGAAAATGATGATGATCTCGCTCCATTCGAGCGGCCAGCCCAAAACGAAAAT
>JBDNHM010000247.1:0-1087 GCA_041688825.1 Burkholderiaceae bacterium
CTGTTTGACAGTATGCTGGCTTGTTCTAGCTGTTCGTTTAACGTGTGGCCATCGAACGGATTGTTGGGGAAACTTCTGGCCCCTAAAATTAAATTACCTTTTATGGTGCTGGTAATACCAACTTTCACACCAAACTCATAAGGGGTGCGGGCTTTGCCTTTTGAAATACATTCTGTTTCGGGCGCATGCCAGCTGTAAAGTTTGGGCACACCTTTTGACTTGCGGTGCTTGGTTTGTGTCATGAGTCGCTGTGCTTTGGCCAGCGCTTCTGTGATCATGCCCTTTAGTTCAGCGCTCAGTGTTGCTACCTGATTCGTTATTTGATTCGCAACTTGCCTTTGAATCTCTCGTGACAGTCGGCCAACAATCGTTCTTTGACGGTTAATCACCTTTCTCATACGACGAAACTGCTTGGCATGAGCATAACCACCAGCACGACGGGTCAATTGCTTGGCTTCTTTAATAAAGGTTTGCTTCAAGCTCAAGCCACACTCTTTTGCTAACTCAACCAGCTTATGTCTTGCCACTTCTAACAAACGACTGTCAGTTGGGTGAGCCACCGCTTTATGCTGCACGGTTGAGTCAACCACCACTGTTTCCATCTGCTTCTTTGAAATGAACTTCATGTTCTGTGCCGCAGCAATTGTGTAAGACAACAACTCTTCAACGCCTTCTTCACCGATGAGTTTACGAAACTTCACCAACACAGTTGGGTCACAGGGTAATCGGTTCTCGAAGTAGTCGTGCCCAGAAAAGTATTGCCAAGATGGTGAATCTGACCAACGCTCACACAGCCCCTCATCGCTCTCGTCATAGGCGTGCTTTAAATAAAGCAATGACACCATTAAGCGGATCGGTAACCGTGGGCGACCTGCGTTTGACACACCACCGCCGACCACTTGAACCGTAGCACCGAACAAACCAATATCATCAATTTGCTTGCCTGCTTTAACTTTACGGGCAAAGTTATGAGCAAGTGAAGCTTCAATTTCTTGCCACGGCATGCGTGATGCCAATACTGCAAGAGGCAATCTTAAATCGATCATTTGATCAATTCGGCTGCGGAAAAAATCGTTGACTTGGGTCA
>JBDNHM010000248.1:0-46101 GCA_041688825.1 Burkholderiaceae bacterium
GGCATACGAGTTGCACCACCCACTAGCACCACATCTTGCACAGCAACGGGTTCTAGGTTGGCATCATCAAGTGCAAGCAATGCACAATCTAGCGTGCGTTTAACTAAAGGCTGTGCCATATGCTCAAACTCAGCACGCGTTAAAGACAACGTTGCAAATTTGCCAGGCAAGTTTGTTTTGAGTGTGGCGTGTTCAACATCAGTCAGATTTTCACGTAAACGTTTTGTGGCGGATAGTAAATGGCGGTAGTTTTCAACAGACAGCGGGTTTTCGGGTGATTGATCGAGGAAATATTGGGCAATTAAAGCATCAAAATCATCACCGCCGAGGGCGGTGTCCCCCCCCGTTGAAACCACTTCAAATAAGCCTTTTGACAATTTGAGTACTGAAAAATCAAACGTGCCACCACCTAAATCATAAACAGCAAATAGGCCTTCTTGTGCTTGATCAAGCCCGTAAGCAACAGCGGCTGCCGTTGGTTCGTTAAGTAGGCGTAATACGTTTAAGCCCGCTAAACGAGCAGCGTCACGCGTCGCTTGGCGTTGTGCATCGTCAAAATAAGCCGGTACGGTAATAACGGCACCGACTAAAGTATCACCCAGTGTGGCTTCGGCACGAACGCGCAATGTACGCAGTATTTGCGCGGACACTTCAACGGGCGTAACGGTGGCGTGCTCAGTCACAATTGAAACGCTCTGACCGATCTGGTCTAGGGTGTATGGAATACGGGTTTCTTTAGCGTCTGCTAAAGATTTACCCATCAAGCGTTTGACCGAAACTAACGTATCGATGGGAAACTGGTCTTGTTCGGCTAAAGCGTCGTAACCGACTTGCGTTTCTTGCGCTGATACATAACGTACAACAGAAGGTAACAAAAAACGACCTTGTGCATCAGGCAATACTTCAGGCACGCTATGACGAACCGTTGCAACCAGCGAGTGTGTTGTACCTAAATCAATACCCACAGCCAGCTTGCGCTGATGCGGTGTCGGTGATGCGTCGGGTTCAGAAATTTGTAACAGTGCCATACTGACCTAATAAAATACGGTGTAAGTAAAAAATAAAAAATGACGCAGGTATAAAAAAATGATGCGTCAGTAATGAATCGTTATAGATTATTAATGATGAGTAATGAATGGTGCAAAAGTCATTAAGCCTCAGAATTAAGTTTTGTTAAGCTGTCACGGTCTCGGTTTCTTGTTGCCCGCAATGCTTGGGTCACTTCTTGAGAAAACTTTTGTATGAACATCCATTCACGCAGACGATCGCTAGCCATTTGCCACTGATGCTGGTCAAGTAAATCACCGAGCTGGGCTTCATATCTATTTGAGGCTTCAAGCACTGAAGATTGCAGAGGCTTTAATGCTTGAACATGCTGACTTAAACGAGCGTCTTCAAGCTCTTCTCGCCAAGCCATTTGATTTTCTAAAAAATCAATATTCATCGACGATTGTGTGCGTTCATCAAAGTTAATACCCTCAAGCACACATAGATGTTGTGCACGACTAATGGGGTCTTTTAATGTACGGTAGGCTTCGTTAACTCGGGCACTCCATTCAACAGCGACTCGCTTTTCAGCTGCTGAAGCTGAGGCAAAGCGATCAGGGTGAACCTGAGCAGAAATGATTTTCCATTTTTGCTCAAGACCAACCAAATCAACTTTATATTGCCGTGGCAGACCAAATAAATCGAATGAATCAGTCATCGTCAAAGCGGTTATATCGTAAATGACTCACCGCAACCGCAGGTTGCCTTTTCATTTGGGTTCAGAAACTTAAAGCCCTCATTTAAGCCTTCACGGGCGTAGTCAAGTTCTGTACCTTGCAGATAAACCAAACTTTTAGGGTCAATCACGACTTTTACCCCATAGCTTTCAAACACTTGGTCTTCGGTAGCCAGCTCGTCAACGTATTCAAGCTTGTACGCCATACCTGAACAACCTGTGGTGCGTACGCCTAAGCGTAACCCTAAGCCTTTACCACGCTTTGTCAGGTACTTTTCAATATGGTCTGCTGCTTGAGCAGTTAATGTCACACCCATGACGAGATCTCCGAAGAATCAATGATTGTGTTTATCTTTATAGTCTTGCACCGCCGCCTTAATAGCGTCTTCAGCCAAAATTGAGCAATGTATTTTGACAGGCGGTAAGGCTAACTCTTGTGCAATATGCGTATTTTTAATATCAAGTGCTTGGTCAAGTGTTTTACCTTTAACCCACTCGGTAACCAAAGAGCTTGATGCGATGGCAGAACCACAGCCATAAGTCTTAAAACGTGCATCTTCAATGATGCCTGCATCGTTAACACGAATTTGCAACTTCATGACGTCGCCACAAGCGGGTGCACCAACCATGCCGGTACCGATATGGTCGTCGCCCTTTTCGAAAGAACCCACATTACGGGGGTTTTCATAGTGATCAAGTACTTTTTCGCTGTATGCCATGTGATTCTCCTGGCTGAAAACTAAAATATAAAAAAATTAATGTGCGGCCCATTGAACCGAATTTAAATCAACACCGTCTTGTGCCATTTCCCAAAGCGGTGACATCATACGTAATTTATCAACGCGGGCTTTAAGTAACTCAATGGCAAAGTCGACATCTTGCTCGGTTGTAAATCGACCGATTGTAAATCGAATAGAGCTATGTGCTAATTCATCGTTACGACCTAAAGCACGAAGCACATATGAAGGCTCAAGGCTTGCAGAAGTACACGCTGAACCACTTGAAACAGCCAGTTCTTTAACTGCCATAATGAGTGACTCGCCTTCAACATAATTAAAACTAATGTTTAAGTTATGGGGCACACGTTGATCAAAATCACCATTTAGGTAAACGTCTTCTATAGAAGACATACCTGCCCACATACGATCACGTAACATTCGCACACGCTCATTGTCAGTTGCCATTTCTGCTTGAGCCAATTTGAAACACTCACCCATACCAACGATCTGGTGGGTCGCTAAGGTACCTGAACGAAAACCGCGCTCATGCCCACCACCGTGCATTTGTGATTCGATACGAATGCGTGGTTTGCGGCGAACGTAGAGGGCACCTATGCCCTTAGGACCATAGGTTTTGTGGGCACAGAATGACATTAAATCTACTTTCAAGTGCTGAAGATCAATAACAACTTTACCCGTTGCTTGTGCCGCATCAACGTGAAACACAATACCGCGTTCACGACAAATTTCGCCAATAGCCTCAATGTCTTGAATAACACCTATTTCGTTATTCACAAACATAATCGATACTAAAACCGTATCGGGACGCAATGCTGCTTTAAAAACGTCAAGGTCAAGCAAACCGTTTTCTTGAACATTAAGGTAAGTCACATCGTACCCTTGACGTTCTAATTCACGACAGGGGTCAAGCACTGCTTTATGTTCAGTCTTCACGGTAATAACGTGTTTGCCGCGCTCGGCATAAAAGGCAGCTGCGCCTTTAATGGCCAAGTTGTTTGACTCTGTTGCGCCAGACGTCCAGACTATTTCTCGGGGGTCTGCGTTTACCAAGGCAGCAACATCAACACGTGCTTGCTCAACAGCTGCTTCAGCGTCCCAGCCGTAAGCGTGACTACGCGAAGCAGGGTTACCGAATTGCTCATAAAGCCAAGGCACCATTTTGTCGACCACGCGAGGGTCAACAGGTGTGGTTGATGAATAATCTAAATAGACAGGCCTTACTAACATGTTTGATGCTCCTGAATGCTTAAAGCGAATAAGTTAAATTTAAAAACAATGCTTTTATAGTAAAGCGTGAACGCTTGACTTAATGCCAGACGGTTGACCGCCTACATTAGAGCTGACCACATTAACGCGTGACTGCCCTTTTTCAAGCCCATTGTTATTGGCATCTTGTAACTGGCGCATGCGTTGTTGATCGACTAAGTCTTGAAGTGAAACCGAATCAAGAAAATCAACCATGGTGCGGTTCAAAGATGCCCACAATTCATGTGTCATGCAAATACCTGGCCGACCGTCTGTGCCACTTGCGCAGTCTGTTTTACCTGCACAATTGGTTGCATCAAGTGGCTCGTCAACGGCAAAAATAATGTCTGCAACTGTTATGTTGCGCGCTAGACGGGCTAATGTATAACCGCCGCCTGGGCCACGCACACTGTCAACTAGTTCATGACGACGCAATTTACCAAACAGTTGTTCTAGGTAAGAAAGTGAAATACTTTGACGCTGACTGATTGCTGATAAAGTGATTGGACCGCTATGCTGACGCAAAGCGAGATCGATCATGGCAGTTACAGCAAAACGTCCTTTTGTAGTGAGTCGCATAACAATATCCTTTTCTCTAATGAGTTGATGATGTTGAACTAACAAACCCGACTAAACAAGTCAAGTATAGACTATATCCGACTAATTTACTCGAGTAAACCCTATTCTATACTGATATTTCTATTTTGTATACTCATCAGTCATAAAAAAACCGCACATTAAGTGCGGCTATTTTTTAGTTCTTTAATTAAGTTATGTTTTGTAGCGTTTTTACATGAATTTCTTTGATTAAAAATTGATTTTTAAGTCGTAATAACAAATTGGCTTCAATTAAAGCGCTTCAATGAAGAACCTTTAGTTAGGCAAATTCAATTAAGCAAATTCAATTTTGCAGTTTATTTAAGCAGTTTATTTAAGCGGCTTGATACTGTGTTGCACGCTTGCGAACCAACTCAAGCACACCTTGGCATGCATCTTCTATGTAATCAAGAACCTTAGCAAAACCTTCTGGTCCGCCATAATAGGGATCAGGAACAGTGGCTTCTTCAAACTCATTAGCAAAGCGCATTAGCAACATGAGTTTGTGCTGATGTGGTTTTGGACATTGCTGTTGAAGGGCTGAAAGATTTTCCCAGTCCATCACTAAAATGAGATCAAACTCGCGAAAATCTTCAGCGCTTACCTGTCGCGCGACACGCTCAGATATGTCGTAGCCACGTTTGCGAGCGGCTGATATTGCACGCGCATCAGATGGTTCACCCACGTGAAAACCATGTGTACCAGCAGAATCGGTACCCACAACATTGGCTAGGCCTGCTTCGTTAATCAGGCGACGGAATACCCCCTCGGCACTTGGCGAGCGGCAGGTATTACCCATGCATACGAAAAGAACTTTTGTCATCATATTTATAATTGTGAGGGAAAACCCGTAACTTGTCTAGCTTTTTGTTGTGGAAACCCGCAAATGATGCAACGCAGCAACACGACTAGCAATAATTTATTTTCAATCAATTAATTGATTCATTTACTGTTGATGCATAAACGATATTTGTATTGTTTATTGTTAAAAAATAACGCGAGAAGATGTTTCTAAACCCACTACAGCAAACGGTTTTTTAAGGCTTTTAATGCATCTCGAACACCAGAAGCCTGCTCAAATTCTAAGTTTTTAGCGTGATCAAGCATACGTTTTTCAAGCGATTTAAGCGCTTTTGAAACTGCTTTTTCGTCTCGAATATCAATTTTTTCAATGTCATAACCATCAATCATTTCAACCACAGGGGTAACAAGCACCCCATCAATCATTTCTTTGACAGCTTTAATGATGCTTCTGGCTTCAATACCATGCAAAATGTTGAAAGCTTTTTGTTTGTCTCGCCGCCTTTGGGTTTCGTCAATGGCACGGCGCATTGAATCAGTGATGCGATCACCATACAAAATCGCTAAACCATTCAGGTTACGGGCAGCACGACCAATTGTTTGAATTAAACTGCGTTCAGAACGCAAGAAGCCTTCTTTGTCAGCATCAAGTATAGCGACCAAAGAAACTTCAGGTATATCAATACCTTCTCTCAATAAATTAATGCCTACTATCACATCAAAAACGCCTAAACGCAGATCACGAATAATTTCAACGCGCTCAACCGTATCAATATCTGAATGCAAATAGCGCACTTTTACGCCATTTTCAAGCAAAAAATCGGCTAAATCTTCAGACATACGCTTGGTTAAGGTTGTCACTAAAACACGTTCACCGAGCGCCACACGTAAATGAATTTCATTTAAAAGATCATCAACTTGAGTTCGCGCAGGTCTAACCAGCACTTCAGGGTCAACTAAACCGGTTGGTCGCACCACTTGTTCAACGACCGAATCGGCATGCTCTTTCTCGTAGTTAGCCGGTGTGGCCGAAACAAAAACCGTTTGACGCATGCGCGTTTCAAACTCTTCAAGCTTAAGTGGTCGGTTGTCCATCGCTGAGGGCAAACGAAAACCGTGCTCAACCAGTGTCGATTTTCGTGACCGATCACCCAGATACATGCCGCTCAACTGGCCCATGGTGACATGGCTTTCATCAATAAACATTATGGCGTCAGACGGGAGGTAATCAATTAAAGTGGGCGGTGGATCGCCTGGTTTAGCACCTGATAAATGTCGTGAATAGTTTTCAATACCTTTACAAAAACCCAACTCTGCCAGCATTTCGAGGTCAAACCGAGTGCGTTGCTCAATACGAGCCGCCTCAACCAGCTTGCCATTGTCAATAAAAAACTTAGAACGATCTCGTAGCTCTTCCTTAATCGTCTCAACCGCACGTAATACCGTTTCACGGGGTGTTACATAATGAGAGCTGGGGTAGACCGTGAAACGCGGTACTTTTTGTCGCATTCGACCTGTAAGCGGGTCAAACAACTCAAGGGCTTCAATTTCATCATCAAACATAGTGATGCGTATAGCTAACTCGGCACTTTCAGCAGGGTAGACGTCAATAACATCGCCTCGAACGCGAAATACGCCTCGCGTAAACTCAGTATCGTTACGTTCATATTGCATGCCCACTAATCGCGCCAAAATTTCTCTTCTAGAAACGCGATCGCCTTGGCGCAAAATTAAAATCATGGCATGGTAATCGCCCGGGTTACCAATACCGTAAATGCACGACACAGTGCCCACAATAATCGTGTCGCGTCGTTCGAGCAGACTTTTGGTGGCTGACAAACGCATTTGTTCAATGTGTTCATTTATAGAAGAATCTTTTTCAATAAATAAATCACGTGCAGCAACATACGCTTCGGGTTGGTAATAGTCGTAATACGACACAAAATATTCAACCGCATTTTGTGGAAAAAACTCGCGCATCTCGGAATATAGCTGGGCTGCTAACGTTTTGTTGGGAGCGAGTACCAGGGCAGGCCGACCTAAACGCGCAATAATATTGGCGGCCGTAAATGTTTTACCCGACCCCGTCACACCTAACAATGTTTGGAACATTAAACCGTCTTCAATGCCTTGTGACAATGCCTCGATCGCTGCAGGCTGATCGCCTGCAGGGGGGTAAGGTTGAAACAAATTAAAAGGACTGTTGGGAAACTGCACAAAGCGTGTTTCTGACATGCTAGACTTTAACTTAGGGAAACCCCGCAATTCGGGCAACTACGTATTATGACTGGTCTATTTAGCGACGTCTATTCATAAAGTGCAATAAACCGACTTCTTACGCCTAGTTATTAAACCTAACTTCTTTCACCTTAAACTTCTGCGACTTAACCAAGCATATGAGCTCACTCTTTCATTCCGTTGAACTTGCCCCCCGTGACCCAATTTTGGGTCTAAACGAACAGTTTGGGGCCGATACACGCACCACTAAAGTGAACCTCGGTATTGGTGTGTACTCAGACGATCAGGGCAGACTGCCATTGCTTAAGTCGGTTCACCAGGCAGAAATGGCGCGCGTTCAAGCAAACACCACACACGGTTATTTACCTATAGACGGGTTTGCCATGCTCAATCAAGCGGCACAGATTTTAGCCTTGGGTGCCGACTCACCTGTTATTGCTGAAAAGCGCGCCCTAACTGTTCAGTCAGTTGGTGGCACAGGCGCACTTAAAATTGGTGCAGACTTTCTAAAACAACTGTTGCCAAATGCTCAAGTTGCTATCAGCAACCCCAGTTGGGAAAATCATCGTGCATTATTTGAAAATGCAGGGTTTAAAGTGGTTCAATACCCCTATTACAACGCACAAACGCACGGGCTTGATTTTGACGGCATGATTAACGGGCTCAAGTCTTTACCTGCGGGCACCATTATTGTTTTACATGCCTGCTGCCACAACCCAACTGGCATTGACCCAACCCCTGCGCAGTGGCAAATTATTGCTGAAACAGTTCAAGCCGGTCAACTGGTTCCATTTTTAGACAATGCCTACCAAGGCTTTGGTCAAGGCCTCGAAGAAGATGCGCAAGCCATTCGTTTGTTTGCAAAGATGGGCATGATGATGTTTATCAGTAGCTCATATTCAAAATCGTTTTCACTTTACGGTGAGCGCATCGGTGCATTAACCGTGGTCGCAGGTAGCCAAGACGAAGCCATACGCGTCTTGAGTCAAATTAAACGTGTTGTGCGCACAAACTATTCAAACCCACCTACTTTGGGTGGTGCGGTGGTTTCGCAAGTGCTCAATACAGCCGAATTGCACGACCTATGGGTAAGCGAGCTGGCCGGCATGCGTGATCGCATTCAAGATATGCGACAACAATTTGTCAGCAAACTGACTGCTCTGGGGGTTAAACAAAACTTTGATTTTGTTCTGGCCCAACAAGGTATGTTTTCTTATTCAGGTTTAACACATGAACAAGTTGAAGCCTTACGCAAAGACCACGGTATTTACGCCGTATCAACAGGTCGTATATGCGTTGCAGCATTAAATAGTCAAAATATTGATTACGTCACGAAGGCTGTTGCTGCAGTTTTGTAAAAATGACATGTTCACTACTTGCATTTAGCTAAAAATTGCCCCACAATACGACTGTATATGCATACAGTCTAAGGGGTTCTATCTATGGCCACAACGCTCACGCCACGCCAAACGCAAATTTTGAATTTTATTCGTCAAGTAATCAGTTCCACTGGGTTTCCACCCACACGGGTTGAAATATCGTCTGAATTTGGCTTTAAATCAGCCAACGCAGCTGAAGAGCATCTTCGCGCCCTGGCAAAAAAAGGCGCTATTGTGCTCACAGCCGGCGCCTCACGTGGCATAAGATTAGTGTCTATTGATCATGACGACGCGCCTTCAGCTCTAAGTCGCACCGCTAATCTGTTGGGTTTAACATTGCCAATCATTGGTCGTGTTGCCGCAGGCCAACCGATATTAGCTTCAGAAAACGTTGAGCGCGAGTTGCAATTAGACCCTGCACTCTTTTCTAAAACACCTGATTATTTGTTAAAAGTTCGCGGCCTCAGCATGCGCGATGCGGGCATACTTGATGGTGATTTACTTGCAGTAAAACGCACACCAGAAGCCCGTTCAGGTCAAATTGTTGTGGCCCGTATTGACGAAGACGTTACAGTAAAACGCCTGAGTCAACACAAAGGTCAAATTATTTTATTGGCTGAAAACCCTGACTTTGAGCACATATCCATTAAGCCGGGTCAGCAGTTTGCTATTGAAGGTATTGCTGTGGGTTTAATACGCGCAGAACCACTGCACTAAGCAGTATTAATCAAGAGTCTTATTAAGGCCTTATTAAGGCCCCATTAAGGCCCTTTTAGAGATCTATTAGGGCTCTATTAGAGGTTCTATTCGCGCTAACGCCCGACGTTCTCGTTTGGTTGGTCGCCCTACTCTGTTTTGTGCAGGTTCAGCGTATAAGCGCTTTCGCTCTGTAGCCGTTTGTCTAGCAAGCAGGCTTTCCATCGTTTCTTCATACATCAACTTCGCTAAAGGGGCTGAGCGCCTGACTTCACCTAAAAAGCGTACAAAAACCTCAGTGCGTATTTGATCTTTTTGAATGGCGACTTTGTCGCCCACCTTTAATAATCTAGCGGGTTTGACGCGTTCATTATTCAAATGAACGCGACCCATTTCAACAGCAGTTACCGCTAGAGTACGAGACTTAAAAAAACGCGCAGCCCAAAGCCATTTATCAATTCGAACACTGGCATGGTCTTCAGACATAACGTTTTAATGCTTTAAAACCACGCCAGCCTTCGAAACGGCATCAGTGGGTGTTACGACAGCCACTGGTGCAACCACCTCATCTGGCAACGGTGTGGGGGCTCGCTCAAGCGCAACTTCTAAGACACGATCAATCCATTTAACTGGAATAATTTCTAGATGATTTTTTACATTATCTGGAATTTCAATTAAGTCTTTAACGTTTTCTTCAGGTATGAGTACCGTTTTTATTCCACCCCGATGAGCAGCCAGCAGCTTTTCTTTCAAGCCACCAATTGCCAAGACTTCACCACGCAAGGTAATTTCACCTGTCATGGCAACATCAGCCCGAACCGGTATACGTGTTAACGCTGAAACAATCGCAGTCACGATCGCTGCACCAGCAGACGGGCCGTCTTTAGGGGTAGCCCCTTCAGGCACGTGCACATGCATGTCACGCTTTTCAAAAACCGTATCAGAAATACCAAAGCGTCTTGCACCAGCCCGCACAACACTTCGTGCGGCCTCAACTGATTCCTTCATAACATCGCCAAGTGAACCAGTACGTAAAATACCGCCCTTACCTGGCATTTCAGCGACTTCGATCGTTAACAGGTCACCACCCACTTCTGTCCAAGCTAGACCTGTCACTTGCCCAATTTGATTGTCTTGTTCGGCCTTACCAAAAGCGTAACGGCGGACTCCCAAATAGTCATTTAAATTTTCGCTGTTAACAACAATTTTTTGAACGGGTGTTGCACCGATCATTGACTTTGATCGAGCCCGTTTAGGCGCTGCTTCAGCTGGGTTTTCAATCAACAGCTTTTTAACAACTTTGCGACAAATTTTGCCAATTTCACGTTCGAGTGAACGCACACCTGCTTCGCGTGTGTAATAACGAACAATATCTTGAATGGCTGAGGTATCTATTTCAAGTTCTTCAGGCTTAAGACCATTATTTTTAATGAGTTTAGCCAAAAGATGGTCTTGCGCGATATTAATTTTTTCATCTTCGGTGTAACCCGACAAACGAATCACTTCCATACGGTCAAGCAATGCGGGAGGAATATTTAACGTGTTGCTCGTCGCCACAAACATAACATCTGATAAATCAAAATCAACTTCTACGTAATGATCTTGAAAAGTATGGTTTTGTTCAGGGTCAAGTACCTCAAGCAAACCTGATGCTGGGTCGCCCCGATAATCCATACCGAGTTTATCAATTTCATCGAGCAAAAATAGTGGGTTACGCACCCCTATTTTACTCATATTTTGCAAAATTTTGCCTGGCATCGAACCAATGTACGTTCGACGATGGCCACGAATTTCAGCTTCATCACGGACACCACCCAAGGCCATTCGAGTAAATTGGCGATTCGTTGCTTTAGCAATAGACTGTCCTAATGAGGTTTTACCCACACCGGGGGGGCCTACCAAACAGAGAATAGGGGCTTTAACTTTGTCAACGCGCTGTTGCACAGCGAGATATTCCAAAATACGTTCTTTCACTTTATCAAGGCCAAAATGGTCGTCGTTTAACACCTTTTCAGCATTTGATATTGAATGATTAACCTTACTCTTTTTGCGCCATGGCAAACCAATCACGGTATCAATATAGGTACGAACGACAGTTGCTTCAGCTGACATCGGAGACATCATTTTCAGTTTTTTGACTTCGCCATCAACCTTTTTGCGGGCTTCTTTAGGCAATTGAGCGGCTTCAATACGCTTTTCAAGTTCCTCAATGTCGGCACCCTCTTCACCGTCACCTAATTCTTTTTGAATCGCTTTAACTTGTTCATTAAGATAGTAATCGCGCTGGCTTTTTTCCATCTGCTTTTTAACGCGGCCACGAATACGTTTTTCAACCTGGAGAATCTCAATTTCACCTTCAAGCTGAGAAAGTAGACTTTCAAGTCGTTCAGCAGTAGGTAAAATTTCGAGTAATTTTTGTTTTTGCTCAAGCTTTAGAGGTAAGTGCGCAGCAACGGTGTCAGCCAAACGACCCGCATCATCAATGCCCGTTAATGAAGTCAGAATCTCAGGAGGAATTTTTTTATTGAGCTTAACGTAAGCCTCAAATTGAGCCACAATGGCACGGCGCAAAGCCTCAATTTCAGAGCCGCTATTGTCATCAGCTGGTAATGGCATAACCCGACTAACAAAATAACTGTCTAAGTCGTCAATGCGAATCACCCGGGCTCGTTGGGTTCCCTCTACCAGCACTTTGACGGTTCCGTCAGGCAGCTTGAGCATTTGTAAGATTGTTGCCAAAGAACCAATATCGTAAACGTCTTCGGGTGTTGGGTCGTCTTTGCTGGCAGATTTTTGGGCTGCCAACATAATGTTTTTACCCGATTCCATCGCTGACTCTAGCGCTTTAATTGAGCGAGGGCGACCCACAAAGAGGGGTATGACCATGTGTGGAAACACGACCACGTCGCGTAGCGGAAGCAAAGGTAAGTCGATCGCTTCAGAAGGCAGTAGGGGTTGACCTGACATGGCTGATTGTCCTTTAAAACGTTAGAAACAAATGTTTGAAACTCAAACAAAAGTATTTCAATTAGTATTGGGACAATAGCCTAAATTTCAAGTGCAGGTGTTCAGAAACGCTATAAAACCCTACAAAAAGACTCAATTTAAGTCTTAGGGTTTTCTAAAAAAATCAGGCCGCTACATCGCGTACTTTTTTACGAGGTGCAACGGCAACGGGTTCTGCTGATTCAGAGTTGTTATCAGCAGGCGCTTGTGCTGACTTTGCATCGCCATAAACCAGTATAGGTGGGGCATCTTCATCAACAACTGCAGCATTCAAGGTGACTTGCTTGATGTTGCCATTAGAAGGCAACTCATACATGGTATCGAGCAGTGTAGCTTCTAAAATAGAGCGTAAGCCGCGTGCACCGGTTTTTCGCAAAATCGCCTTGCGTGCAATAGCGTGAAGCGCGTCATCAGTAATAACGAGCTCGGCACCTTCCATTTGAAAAAGCTTTTGAAACTGACGAACAAGTGAATTTTTAGGCTCAGTTAATACTTTCACCAACGTTTCTTCGTTTAATTCTGCAAGCGTAGCCAAAACAGGCAAGCGACCCACTAACTCAGGAATCAAACCAAATTTAATTAAGTCTTCGGGCTCTACACTACGGAAAGTATCGCCTGCCCGTTTTTGACTTTTTGCTGAAACTGAAGCACCAAAACCAATACCAGAACGCTCGGTACGGTTCAAAATCACTTTATCTAAACCATCAAATGCGCCACCGACGATAAATAAAACATTGGTGGTGTCAACTTGAACAAAGTCTTGATTAGGGTGCTTACGACCGCCTTGAGGCGGCACCGAGGCGATGGTGCCCTCAATTAATTTAAGCAAGGCTTGTTGCACGCCCTCACCCGATACGTCGCGGGTAATAGAAGGGTTATCAGCCTTACGTGAAATTTTGTCAATTTCATCAATGTAGACAATGGCACGTTGGGCTTTCTCAACATCATAGTTACAGTTTTGTAGCAACTTTTGAATAATATTTTCAACGTCTTCACCCACATAACCCGCTTCGGTTAGCGTGGTGGCATCGGCCATAACAAAAGGTACATCAAGTTGACGTGCAAGCGTTTGAGCCAATAACGTTTTACCAGACCCTGTTGGCCCAATCAGTAAAATATTGCTTTTACTCAATTCAACATCGTCGCCTTTGATAGCGCCATGGCGTAAACGTTTGTAGTGGTTATACACGGCAACTGCCAACACGCGTTTAGTGTTGTCTTGTCCGATCACGTACTGGTCAAGAAAAGATTTAATCGCGGCAGGTGTAGGCAAATCGGTGCGAATGTCAGTGCGGGCTGAGGCCTGCGCTTCTTCTAAAATAATATCGTTGCATAATTCGACGCATTCATCACAAATGAACACCGAAGGGCCCGCAATCAGCTTGCGCACTTCATTTTGGGTTTTGTTGCAAAACGAGCAATGCAAGGTTTTTGCAACAGAAGGTGTTTTTTTGTCAGACATGGCGATTGACACTCACTATTTAGACTACATCACTACGATTTGACAACATTTTGTCTATTAAGCCGTATGCTACTGCATCAGGTGTTGACATGAAGTTGTCACGTTCAGTGTCAATTTCAATACGGCTTAAAGGTTGACCTGTATTTGCTGCTAACACTTCATTTAAACTTTGACGTAAATTTAAAATTTCACGTGCTTGTATTTGAATGTCAGTTGCTTGACCCTGCGCACCACCCGAGGGTTGATGAATCATAATGCGTGAATTGGGTAAAGCAAAGCGCTTACCCTTCGTGCCTGATGATAAAAGCAAAGCGCCCATACTCGCAGCCAAACCCACACACATTGTTGACACATCGGGTTTAATAAAATGCATCGTGTCATAAATGGCCATGCCTGCGTAAACAGAGCCGCCTGGCGAGTTAATGTAGAAAGAAATGTCTTTGTCGGGGTTTTCAGACTCAAGGAAAAGCATCTGCGCAACAATAAGATTGGCCGTGTAATCATTAACACCACCAACCAGAAAAATTACGCGCTCTTTTAATAAGCGAGAGTAGATGTCGTAAGAGCGTTCGCCTCTACCCGACTGTTCAACCACCATGGGTATAAAACCTGAGCCTGAGGGCGTAACCGAATCGCCACCATGCATTGAAGCGTAAAAATCTGTAAAGCGATGCGAATTATTCATTAGGCATTACCCATAATTTGTTCAAAATTAACATCTTCGTTGCTGACTTGGGCCTGGCTCAAGATATGGTCGACAACATTGTCTTCAAGCACAATCGCTTCAATTTCAGCGCGACGCTGGCGGTCAGATAAATAATAGCTGACGACTTGAGCCGGGTTTTCGTAGCCTTGCGCAAAAGTTTCAATTCGCGTGCGCACTTGTTCGGGTTTAGCTTGCAGACCCGCCACCTTAATTAATTCACCAATCATTAAGCCAAGCTTGACACGGCGTGTAGCCTCTTCTGTGAAAGCATCGGCAGGAATAGGAAAGGTATCGGCATTTGGCATGCCACGTTCTTTTAATTGCTCGCGTGCCAACTTAATACGACTTTGTGTTTCGCTTTCAAGCAATGATTTAGGAATATCAAACTGAGCAGTTGCGACCAAAGCATCCATAACGCTGGCCTTGGTTTTTGCTAACACTCGGCCACTGACTTCACGTTCAATATTACCTCGAACATCAGCCATGAGTTTTTCAACATCACCCTCGGCTTGACCGAGTGCTTTAGCGAAATCGGCATCAATTGCGGGCAAGTTCGGTTTGGCAACTGAGTTAACGGTAATCTTGAATTCAACCGTTTTACCCGCTACATCTTTACCGTTGTAATCTTCGGGAAATGTAAGCGGAAAAACTTTGTTTTCACCCGCTTTCATACCGGCTGCTGCTGTTTCAAACTCAGGCAACATGCGGCCTTTACCCAAAACAAATTCAAAGTCAGTTGCTGTACCGCCCTCAAATGGGGTGCCATCTAAGGTGCCGATAAAATCAAGCTTGACACGATCGTTATTTTGCGCAGCACGATCAGAAACGATTTCAAACTCAGCGCGTTGTTCACGTAAAACGTCAAGCGTGCGCGTAACTTCAGCGTCAGTAACAGGGCAAACAGCTCGTTTAACTGACAATGTTTTTAGATCAGGTAGTGCGACCTCTGGGTAAACTTCAAACGTTGCAAAGAAACCCAAGGTGTCGTCTGCAACGCCTTCAGTTTTAGCTTCAAGTGAAGGTGAGCCCGCAACCCGTAAACCCGTTTGAGCCAACTGCTCATCAAGCATTTGACCGACCGTTTGGTTGATAGCGTCATAGCGAATGCTGGGTGCATGCGATTTTTCAAGCATCGACATGGGAACCTTGCCTGGACGAAAGCCAGGTACCTTAGCTGTTCGGGCGACGCGCTTAAGTTCGGCTTGAACTTTTTTTTCAATGTCGGCCAAAGCGACAGACAATTCGATGCGGCGCTCAAGGCCGGCAAGGGTTTCAACCACTGGCTGCATAAGTTACCTATTGATTCTACAAAAAGTTTCTTAAAAAAAGAAACAATGGGTTAATAAATGGTGCGAAGGGCGGGACTCGAACCCGCACACCCTTACAGGCGTCAGGACCTAAACCTGGTGCGTCTACCAATTTCGCCACCTTCGCATACAGCGCATATTGTAGCGTAGTAGATCGCTCGGTTTTACCCTAAGCTGAAGTCTTGCGTAAAATAGTGGTATGAACCCTAAACTTAACCTATTACAACCTTACCCTTTTGAAAAATTGAGGGGGCTGCTCGCTTCAGCTAAACCCTTACAAACAGGCCTAAAACTCATTGATTTATCAATTGGTGAACCTAAACATGCTGCACCTGAATGCGTAAAGTTGGCAATAACTAATCACCTCGAGGGGTTATCTATATACCCGTCAACTAAAGGTGATGATGCGCTTCGCGAAGCAATCAGCCAATGGGTGAGTCGTCGATATGGTTTGCCACCCCTAAACGCACAAACCCAAGTTTTACCCGCATTAGGGTCAAGAGAAGCGATATTTTCTTTTGCTCAGACCGTTCTAGACCCTACCCGAGGCGGCTACGTTGTATGCCCAAACCCTTTTTATCAAATATATGAAGGGGCTGCTTTGCTTGGCGGGGCGCAACCCTACTACGTCAATGCCGACCCAAGTCGGCACTTTTTAAGTGACTGGGCAAGCGTGCCCGATACTATTTGGCGACAAACCCAAATGCTTTTTGTTTGCTCGCCTGGAAACCCGGCAGGTAGCGTCATGGGGGTTGACGACTGGGCCGTTATTTTTGCTTTGGCTGATAGGTATGGTTTTGTCATTGCTTCAGACGAATGTTATTCAGAAATTTATTTAGATGAAAACACGCCTCCTGTTGGCGGGTTGGCAGCAGCCCATGCACTGGGGCGTCAAGACTACCGCGGCTTGGTCTGCTTTGCAAGTTTGTCTAAACGTTCAAATTTGCCGGGTTTACGTTCTGGTTTTGTTGCGGGTGACGCAAAACTCATTGAAAAATTTTTACTCTATCGAACCTATCACGGCAGCGCCATGTCACCCGTGGTGTCGTACGCCAGCATAGCCGCTTGGCAAGACGAAGCCCATGTTGTTGATAACCGCAAGCAGTATCGCGCTAAATTTGACGCAGTACTACCCATTTTGCAACCTCATCTTGAGGTTGAGCGGCCAGATGCCTCGTTTTACCTTTGGGCTAAAACACCCATTACAGACCCTGAGTTCGTCTTTAAATTGCTTGATACGCAGTCTGTGCGAGTCTTGCCTGGTAGTTATGTAGGGCGCAAAATTAACGGTTTCAACCCAGGAGCCAACCGTATACGCATTGCTTTAGTGGCACCACTAACCGATTGTGTTGAGGCCGCACATCGTATTGCCGCTTTGGCTCAAAAGTTGTCAGCTTAATCATTTGGTTTATAGCGCGAAAAAAAGATAAAACCCTAGCAATACCCCATGAGTTCTTGCATCACCTAAACAAGCCGTTAAAATAATAACGATTTATATATTTCATTTTCATTAAAAAGTAGACTTCATCATGACTCTTGATTTACAGACCACCATCGAACAAGGCTGGGAAGCCCGCACCACGCTAACCCCACAAAACACTGATGCCGCTGTTCGTGAAGCGGTCGAACACACCCTCGACGGGCTTGACAACGGTGACCTGCGTGTCGCTGAAAAAATCGATGGGCAATGGGTCACCCACCAATGGATCAAAAAAGCGGTGCTGTTATCTTTTCGTATGAACGAAAATGTCATAATGGGGCAAAACCCCCTGCAATTTTTTGACAAAGTACCGTTAAAGTTTTCAGATTATGGTGTAACGGCTTTTCAAACGGGTGGTTATCGTGTGGTTCCCCCCGCTGTGGCGCGTCGTGGTGCATTTATTGGTCGTAATGTGGTGTTAATGCCCTCATATGTAAACATTGGGGCTTATGTTGATGAGGGCACCATGGTTGATACCTGGGCAACAGTCGGCAGTTGCGCCCAGATTGGTAAAAATGTTCACCTATCTGGCGGTGTTGGCATTGGCGGGGTACTTGAACCCTTGCAAGCTAACCCCACAATTATTGAAGACAACTGTTTTATCGGCGCACGATCTGAAGTCGTTGAAGGCGTTATTGTTGAAGAAAATTCAGTCTTAGCAATGGGTGTTTTTATTTCACAAAGTACCCGCATCTTTAACCGCGAAACCGGCGAAATTATTTACGGTCGTGTACCTTCAGGTTCAGTGGTAGTGCCTGGCAGTTTGCCCTCAGCTGATGGCTCTCATAGTTTAGCTTGCGCCGTTATTGTTAAACGTGTTGATGCACAGACCCGCGCTAAAACCAGTATCAACGAATTATTGCGAGCCTAATGATGTCGGATCATGCCATGCTTGATTTAGTTAAGAATCTGATTGCTCGCCCATCGGTTACCCCCGAAGATAAAGCCTGCCAGCAACAAATTATTGACCGCTTAGCACCACTGGGTTTTAAAGCCGAAATATTTGAGCAAGGCGGTGTAACTAATGTTTGGTTGCGTCGTGGTGCTGCACGCCCGTTGGTCGTTTTAGCTGGTCATACAGACGTGGTACCCACTGGGCCGCTTGACCAATGGCAGTCAAACCCTTTTGAGCCTGCCATTCGTGAAGGTCGTTTATACGGTCGCGGTGCTGCCGATATGAAAAGCTCACTCGCTGGTTTTACCATCGCCATTGAAGAGTTTGTTCAACAAAACCCCGACCACAGTGGCTCAATTGCTTTATTGCTCACTTCTGACGAAGAAGGCCCTGCTGTTCATGGCACCGTCATTGTTTGTAATGCTTTAAAAGCGCGTAATGAAGCGCTTGACTATTGCATAGTGGGGGAACCAACTTCTTCAAAAAAAATTGGCGACACCATTAAAAATGGTCGCCGTGGCTCTCTTTCAGCCAAACTCACCATTGTAGGTAAACAAGGGCATGTCGCCTACCCGCAATTAGCGAAAAACCCTGTACATTTGTTTGCTCCAGCTTTAGCTGTCTTAACCCAAACAACGTGGGACAACGGGAACGAGTACTTCCCGCCCACCACCATGCAGGTCTCTAATTATCATTCAGGTGCAGGCGCTTCAAATGTGGTGCCTGGTCAAGCAGTGATTGATTTCAATTTTCGCTTTTCAACTGCCAGTACGCCCGAATCATTGAAACAAAGGGTGGTTGATATACTTGAAGCCCATAACGTGCCCTATCGAATTGAATGGCTGCTCAGTGGTTCGCCTTTTTTAACACCACGTGGCGAATTAAGTGAAGCCTTAGCGGGTGCTATTAAAGATGAAACCGGTCTAACGACCGAGCTCTCGACCACCGGCGGCACATCTGATGGCCGATTTATTGCATCCATTTGCCCACAAGTTATCGAGTTCGGCCCTTGCAACGAAAGTATTCATCAAGTGAATGAAAATATCGTTGTGAACGATTTGAACCCCTTGAAAAATATCTATCGTCGCGTACTTGAGCGTCTACTACCGAATGCCTAATCAAACATTAATCGACACACAACAAATTAACGAAGCTGCCAGTCACTTACGAACCCTCAGAGACTTTATACGCTTTGCTGTCACGCATATGACGCATGCCAAAATTGCTTTCGGTCAGGGTACTGACAATGCGTATGACGAAGCCGCCTATTTGATGCTGCACACGCTTGGCCTTCCCATTGATCAACTTGACCCTTTTCTTGATGCAAGGTTATTACCTGCTGAACGTCTACAGGTTTTAAGTGTTCTATCTAAACGCATTAACGAGCGTTTACCCGCAGCTTACATAACGGGTGAAGCATGGTTGCAAGGTTATCGATTCAACGTCAACCCAGATGTCATCATTCCTCGCTCGCCGATTGCTGAATTAATCGTTTCGCAGCTTGATACGTGGGTGGCTGAACCCCAAGCTATTGAAAACGTGCTTGATGTTTGCACGGGTTCAGGCTGTTTAGCTATTTTGGCTGCTTTGGTTTTACCCAATGCTCACGTTGACGCCACAGACATCAGCCCCCAAGCCCTTCGCGTTGCAAAAACCAACGTTGATGATTACAACCTAAACACGCGACTGCACTTGCACCATGGCAGCTTACTTGAACCTCTTCCGGCCCAACGTCTTTACAACATGATTATTTGTAACCCGCCCTATGTCAACGATGCTTCTATGCAATCATTACCCCCTGAATTTATGCACGAACCGTCACTGGCCTTAGCAGGTGGGCAAGATGGTATGCGTTTAATCGGCGAATTACTGAATCAATGCGCGAAAAAACTGACACCTGATGGCATTTTATTTTTAGAAATTGGCCACGAGCGTGCTCATTTTGATGCTGCGTTTAGTCATCTCTCGCCCGTCTGGATCGACACCCTCGCAACGCAAGATCAAATTATGATGTTGACTGCCGCGCAGTTGCAATCGTGATTCGCACCACTGATTTGACCCTTAGAAGGGGTCCGCGTGTTTTATTAGATCGCGCTTCATTTGTGGTTCACCCCGGCGAGAGAGTCGGTGTGGTGGGTCGTAATGGGTGTGGTAAATCATCTTTGTTTGCCCTCATTAGAGGCTTAATTGATGCCGATGCGGGTGGCATTGACTTGCCTGAAACGTGGCGTTTGTCCTGGGTTGAACAAGAAATACCCGACCGACATAAACCCGCACGCGAGCACGTCATTGATGGTGACCAACGATTAAGAGCACTTGAAGCCAAGCGTATGGCGCTTGACTCGCTTGAACATCACGCTGGCAATGCCGATGAAATTGGCCATCGCATTGCTGAGGCTGAAGCCGGTTTGATTGACGCAGATGCTTGGAGCGCGCCAGCGCGCGCAGAACAACTATTAGCCGGTTTGGGCTTCACGCCTGAGCAATGGTTACAACCCGTTGGCACCTTTTCAGGGGGCTGGCAAATGCGCATTAACTTAGCGCGTGCGTTAATGGCACCCTCTGATTTGCTACTACTTGACGAGCCCACTAACCACTTAGACTTAGACGCTATGCTTTGGCTTGAGCGCTGGCTCGAGAGCTATACCGGTACAGTCTTACTGATTTCTCACGATACTGAATTTCTTGACGCTGTAGCCCGTACAATTTTACATATCGACCAGTCTGTTATTACCCGCTACAAAGGCGGCTATGACGACTTCGTGCAGCAACGTGCTGAACGACTCAAGCAAGTTCGCCAAGCGCATGACCGGCAATCGCGTGAAACAGCACGTATGCAGCATTTTATTGATCGCTTCAAAGCAACAGCATCAAAAGCAAAACAAGCTCAAAGTCGAGTCAAAGCATTAGCCCGTATGCAAGAGCTGGCACCTATTTTGGCTGAATCAGCCATTGATATTTCAATACCCTCTCCTACCCATATGCCTGATCCGTTGGTGGCTCTTGATCATGCTGATATGGGTTACGCTGCAGACCCAATGGTAGCGGGCAGCCAAGACATTACTATTTTGGAAGATGTCAACCTACGTATACCCGCCGGTGCGCGTATTGGTGTGCTGGGCATTAATGGCGCGGGTAAAAGCACCTTAATTAAAACGATTGCGGGCCAGTTAACGCCAGTGAAAGGTCACGTTGTTGACGCGAAAGGCCTAGTTGTAGGGTATTTTGCACAGCACCAACTTGATACGCTTGATATTCAATCAACACCATTAATACACTTGATGCGTATTGCACCGAATACGCGTGAGCAACTATTACGAAATTACTTAGGGCGCTTTGGCTTTTCTGGTGACCGAGTCAATGAAGTTATCGAACCTTTTTCAGGTGGTGAAAAAGCCCGTTTGGCTCTTGCTTTAGTTGTTTGGCACAAACCTAACCTATTGGTGCTTGATGAACCCAGTAATCACCTTGACGTTGAAACGCGCGAGGCATTAACTGCAGCGCTTGCTGAATATGAAGGCGGTATGTTGTTGGTGTCACACGATCGGCATTTGTTACGCACAACGGTCGATGAGTTTTGGTTAGTTTCAAAAGGTGAAGCAAAACCTTTTGATGGCGACCTTGAAGACTATCGCACCTACGTGGTGCAAAACCAAGGCGCTGAACAAAAGCGTAGCCCAAAAGTTGCAACGGGTTTATGGGCTGATGCGTCTAAAACCGCAAGCAGTGATCAAAACGGGGTTGATTCAAAGCCTGGCATTGCGCTTGATGCCAGTGAACGTAAACAACAAAAACGTGAAGATGCGCAACGTCGTCGGGCCTTGTCAGATCAACGCAAACCGATTGAACTGTCACTTAAACAGCTTGAACAAGTAATTTCAAGAGAAACGCAGGCCCTTTCTGAGTTAAATCTACGCATGAACGAACCTAATTTTTACAATGAATCAAACAAAGAAGCACAACGCGATTCATCACTTTTGCACAGCACCTTAAAACAGTCTTTAGAGCAAACAGAAGGGCGATGGTTAGCTTTACAAGAAGAGCTAGAAGCATTGTCAGTTAAGTGATGATTGTCTTTACAGGCGTAAATACAAGCGTTGCAGTTAAGTGATGGCCCTATAGACTAAGTGATGACTTCACCTAACCATGACTAAAAGCAGTTAATTAACATTCAACCTTGATTGTTAGTTAATTGAGATGCGCGACAAGCCCTGTCGTTCATAGCGTTGCGGATGTCGATGGTTGTCTATTTAAACAATGATATCGAGTTTTGCTATACCTAATGCAAGCGTTTTTGAGCCGACGTCTGCAAAGTGAATTTGCGCTTGGGCATCAAGGCCAGAGCCTGACAAACCAATAATGGTACCCTCACCAAAACGGGCATGGCGTACGCCGTTTCCAACTCGAAACAATTGTGAACCAATTTGTAGGCCAGAAGACGGGCCTTTTGAAAGCGCGGTACCTGCATGTTGACTTGAACGAGCGCTGTTTGCACCTGCAGCACTAAAAGCCCGAGCATAAGATTGTGTTGAGGCGTCGTTTGAAACACCCCGTACTGTTAACCACTTCACATGATTTTCAGGCACTTCGTCTAGAAAACGTGAGCGCACAGCATAGCGGGTTTGGCCATGTAGCATTCGACTTTGTGCCATAGTCATATACAGACGTTTACGTGCACGTGTTATGGCAACATACATTAAACGACGTTCTTCTTCGAGGCCTGATGGGTCAACAACGCTATTTTCATGGGGAAATAAGCCGTCTTCGAGGCCTGTAATAAACACAGCATCAAACTCTAAACCTTTGGCTGCGTGAACGGTCATCATTTGAACAGCATCTTGACCAACCTTAGCTTGGTTGTCACCCGATTCAAGTGCGGCATGCGCCAAGAATGCAGATAATGGCGTTTGCGCAATAGGGGGGTTAAGCCCTAACTCGTCAACACCATCATCAAGCATGAGTTCAATTAGGGCCTTTGCAGGTTCACCCGAGGGCAAGCCCGACAGGTCATGCTCAGTTTCAAACACAGTCGCAGCGTTAACCAATTCGCCTAAGTTTTCAATACGTTCTGCACCTTCTTTTTCACCACGATAATGATGCAGTAAGCCAGACGCTTCAATTATGTGTTCTACCGCCTCTGATAAAGGCAACGCACGGGTTTCTTGCGCCATGGTTTCAATTAAAGTCATAAATTGCGACAAACTACTACCACCTTTGCCCGCCACCCTGGCAACCGCTTGCGATAAAGAAGTGTTGTAAGTTCGTGCTTGATCAACCAACGACTCGATCGTACGTGCACCAATGCCCCGTGCCGGGAAGTTCACAACCCTGTTAAATGATGTGTCATCATCACGGTTCATCGCCAACCTGAGGTAAGCCAAGGCGTGTTTAATTTCTTGGCGCTCGAAAAAACGTAACCCACCGTAAACGCGGTACGGTATGCCCGCTGAAAATAAGGCATGCTCGATCACTCGAGATTGAGCGTTACTGCGATACAAAATTGCAATATCTAAACGACTTGTGCCCTCACCTACCAAGGCTTTGATCTCATCAACCAACCACTGCGATTCAGCACCGTCTGAAGGTAGCTCAACAGCGCGTATTAACTCACCCTCACCTTGATCTGTCCAGAGGTTTTTGCCTAAACGTTGGCTATTATGCGCAATAAGGTGGTTGGCAGCATCAAGAATATGACCTTGTGAGCGGTAGTTTTGTTCAAGGCGAATGACTTCACCCCGCGCATAATCACGCTCAAAGTCAGCCATATTGCCAACATCTGCACCACGAAAAGCATAAATTGATTGGTCGTCGTCACCCACTGCAAATATATTTGCACCTCCCCCTGATAAAAGCTTTAACCAGCGGTACTGCAGGGCATTAGTGTCTTGAAATTCATCAACTAAGATATGCCTAAAACGTCTTTGGTAGTGCCCACGAATGGGTTCATGACGCTCAAGCAACTCGAGCACACGTAGCAATAATTCAGCAAAGTCAACCACACCATCACGTTGGCACTGCGCTTCGTAAAGGGTATAAATTTCGACCATACGACGTTGGTGGGGGTCAGCTACAGGAACCGCTTGCGAGCGTAACCCTTCTTCTTTAGCACTATTAATAAAACGTTGTACATCGCGCGGTGTGAATTTTTCGTCGTCGATCTGGTTGGCTTTTAACAACCTTTTGATGAGGCTAAGTTGGTCTGCCGTGTCAAGAATTTGAAACCCTTGGGGCAAACTTGCATCACGGAAGTGAGCTCTTAGTAGACGATGGCAGAGGCCATGAAAAGTACCCACCCACATACGGCGTGTGTCGATGGGTAACAAGCTCGCAACGCGAACTTGCATTTCTTTAGATGCTTTATTAGTAAAGGTAACCGCCAATATACCTAACGGGCTGGTTAAACCATTTTGTATGAGCCATGCAATGCGTGTGGTGAGCACACGCGTTTTACCACTGCCCGCACCTGCCAAAACCAGCGCGTGACCGTTATCTGTTGTAACGGCCGCACGCTGTGGATCATTTAATTGACCAATCATGCCGCGTAGCGGTGTAATCGCAGGGCGAATTCCTGTAGGCTGGTAATACCACTTTGTTGAGCGCGTTGACACCAAGCTTGTAGGTCATGAAGAAGCTGCTCGCTTGAAGCGCTTGACCCTTCCCATATACGACTTAAATCGTGGCGCATGTGCACCCATGTTGACAATGATGGTGTTTGTGCCAAGGCATGATCAATACGATCACGCTCTGCCTGAGCTAAGGTTTCATCACCACGACCTAGCCAATGAGTAGCAGAAACGAGTGAGTCAGTGTTAGCAACAACAGAACCCGATTGTTTACTGCGTTTAATTTCATCGAAACAAGCTTGACGCATAAGGCCTGTATAACGACCTAGAATTTCATAGCGATGTGCAATGACGCCTTGCAAAGTACGTAAATCAATACCTTTTTTACCATGTGGCTCGAGTTCGAGCTTGGGTGCCATTTTGCGTACTTTGATTAAACCTAAACCACGACATATGGTGATGTAGAACCAGCCGATATCAAACTCGTACCACTTACTAGAAAACTTGGCTGAAGAACCATAGGCGTGGTGATTGTTGTGTAACTCTTCGCCACCAATAATGATGCCCCACGGCGACACGTTGGTACTGGTATCAGGGCTGGCGAAGTTGCGATAACCCCAATAATGCCCAATACCGTTGACAACACCCGCTGCCCAAAAAGGGATCCAGGCCATTTGAATGGCCCAAACTGCAAGACCTAATGTGCCAAACAACATGAGGTTTATGCCAAGCATAATTAAAATGCCAGCTGCTGAATGCTTTGTGTAGATGTTGCGCTCAACCCAGTCATTAGGGGTACCGTGACCAAATTTTGCAGTGGTTTCAGCGTTGCGCGACTCTTCACGGTAAAGTTCTGCACCCCGAAACATGACGCGGCCAATACCAAATAACATGGGCGAATGGGGGTCACCTTCACGCTCACAACGTGCGTGATGTTTACGATGAATAGATACCCATTCTTTGGTAACCATACCTGTGGTTAACCAAAGCCAAAAACGGAAGAAATGCGCCAAGGCTGGGTGAATATCAAGGCCACGATGGGCTTGCGAACGATGCAAGAAAATCGTGACTGACACAATGGTGATGTGCGTCACGATTAGTGTGTAAACAACCACTTCCCAAACTGAAGCTTGGGTTAAACCATGCGCTAAATATGACAGAACAGTTTCCATAGTTATGGGGTAATCTCTTTGAGCTTAAACACTGGTGATTGTACTGTACTTAGCCTCAAACAGATACAACTATTTCAGCACAAATTTGTTCAATATCAATAGATTAAGGTTATTTTTCGAAATATCGAACCCTATAAAATAGAGTAAAACCCCTAAAAAAGGGAAATTGACCATTTAGTCAGATCGCTGTTTAGGTTTTTTCCTAGAAATTGTGGCAGTTTTAAGGCCCGTCTTGCGTTGAATCTGTTTTTTTTGCGGCGATTTAGTTTGCAATTCAAGTTCTACATCTTCAGCCCGCTCGGTTTGCAACTCAAAATCTACCTCTTTAACCCGTTCAGTTTGCAACTCAAGGGTAGGCTCAAGCTCAGACTCAATTTTATTTTTTCGATCAGGTGCGGGTGGCGCAGCTTTACGGGTCATGACGGCAGCAAAGAATGCATCTGTTTGATGCTGATCGGGCCTAAGGTGAACCATTGGGCCGTCGACCTCTAAATTAGCCTGTTGTTTCAAAATGGCCGCAGCATCAATTAATTCAAAATTAGGGTTGCGTTCTAAAAATGCCTGAATTTGCAGTTCGTTTTCTTCCGGCAAAAAACTGCAGGTCGCGTAAACCAGACGCCCACCGGGTCGCACGCACTGGCTGGCGCGATCAAGAATACGGCTTTGTTGGGCACAAATTTCTGTTAGCCCGCTTTCGGGGTAGCGCCATTTCAGGTCGGGGTTGCGTCGTAACGTACCGACGCCCGTACAAGGCGCATCAATCAAGACACGATGCGCCTTACCAGCCAAACGTTTAACCCGGTCATCGTTTTCATTTCTAATTACCACAGGGTGTACGTTTGATAAACCGCTGCGCGCAAAACGTGGCTTAGCACGGGCTAGACGACCTGCAGACACATCAAAGGCGTATAAACGACCCGTTGTTTTCATCATAGCGGCTAAAGCAAGAGCCTTGCCCCCTGCCCCAGCACAAAAATCGATCACCATTTCTCCGCGCTTAGGTTCAACAAGTAACGCCAAAAGTTGACTACCCTCATCTTGGACTTCAATTGCACCTTTAGTAAATAAGTCCCACGTGTTGATGGGGGGGTGGCCATAAAGCCGAATTCCCCAAGGTGAATAAGGCGTGACTTCTGGCGAAAACCGCTGACGCTGATCAGACATAATTTCAGTCATCACATCTTCACGTCGAGCCTTGAGTGTATTTACACGCAGATCAAACGGGGCGGGTTTTAGCAACGACTGCGCCAAAGCTTCTGGTTCAGGCAAGGCGTTAATTTGATCTGCAAGCCAATCGGGTACGCTAAAACGCACACCAAAAGCCAAAGCAGATTGGTCAATAGACTGAGTATGCTCAAGCCATTCGCGCTCAGCAGGGTCAGTAAGCGCTTGAGAAAGGGTTTCTAAACCAATTGCAGTACTCAAGCCCAAAAGAGACAAACGACGCGGAACCGACCCTTTCACGCTTTGTGCGTAAATTCGATATCGCTTCAAATGACGCAAAACATCAAATACCGCTGTAGCAACCTCACCCCGATCACGACCACCTAGTTGCGGATAGGCTTTGAAAAATTGTGAAACCACCATGTCGGCAGGTGACTCAAAAAGCAAAATAACATTCAACAAAGTCGTAATTTGTTCAACACGCGCCAAAATACGCAAATTAGGTTGAAAAGGTTTATCTGCCTTCATGGCGATGATTCCAAAAATAATCGCTGGGTGACGTTTTTAATGTGAACCGTTTGATCTGTTGTAAAAGAGACTAAACCGTCGGCAAGCCAACGGGCTACAGTGGGGTAAACAATGTGTTCAAGTTTTTGAACGCGTTGCGTCAAACTTTGAACTGTGTCTTGAGGGCCAATTTTAATGAGCCCTTGCGCAATAGTGGGGCCATGATCAAGCTCAGGCGTTACAAAATGAACGGTACAACCATGCTGCAACAAACCCAACTCTATTGCTCGGGTGTGGGTATGCAAGCCGGGTAAATCAGGCAACAGTGAGGGGTGAATATTAATCAAACGCCCTAAGTAAGTATTCACAAATTTGGGCGTCAAAATACGCATAAAACCCGCCAACAATATGAAGTCAGGTCGAAAGGCATCTATTGCCAAACTTAGGGCAGAATCAAAAGATTCTCTCGACTCGTACAAATTATGATTGATCAATGTCGTGGGTATGCCTTGCTCTTGGGCCCAAACTAACGCGTTCGCTTGAGGGCGATTACTGATTACCCCAACAATTGACCCTATTTTTGAACCAACCACTGAACCTGCGCCTGAGGCGCCGCACGCATCGCCACTTGAATCATTGGGTAAGTCAGTTGTTGACAAAGGCGGTAATGTTTTGTTGATTGATTCATATAGCGCACGCAAATTACTGCCTTGGCCTGAAACAAGCACAACAAAACGACAAGATGGGGGTGCAAAGCGGGGCATAATGTGGGTAAAACCATCAAAACAAGCCTTCAATTGTAAACTGCCACGCGTGAACCCTCGTATACGCATCATTCGTCATCTGCCCAGCACCCCCTCGCCATTGGCGAGTGCCTTGTCAATTGGTAACTTTGACGGGGTGCATCTTGGCCACCAAGCTATGCTCACGCAGGTCGTGCAAGCCGCTGCTGCGCGCAAATTAACCCCAAGCGTTCTAACTTTTACCCCCCACCCTCGGATTTACTTTGCAAACCTAACTAATCAGCCCGAACGCGCGCCCTCGACAATTAATAGTTTGCGAGATCGCTTACGCTTGCTATCAAACTTCGGTATTGAGCAAATAACACTGCTCAAATTCAACCAAGCCCTCGCAACCATGGCCCCCCAGACATTTGTCGAGACACTACTAATTCAGCAACTTAAAACCAAATGGTTGCTGGTCGGTCAAGACTTTAAGTTTGGTCATCAACGGCGTGGTGACATTCAATTGCTACAACATTATGCTGGTCGTGGTGACTTTGAACTGTCAACGATCAAAGATATTGACGACAGCCAGGGCCAACGTATTTCAAGCTCAAGCGTTCGCGAGGCACTGAGTCTGGGCGATATGGGGCAAGCATTAAAACGGTTAGGTCACCCCTTCACCATTTCAGGCCATGTGAAACATGGGCAAAAGCTAGGGCGTACGCTCGGGTTTCCCACTTTAAACATATCTGTTGCACCCCGGTGCAGCTTAAAAATTGGCATCTACGTGGTGCGAGTTCAAGGTTTAGGTCATTTACCCTTGATGGGGGTGGCCAGCCTAGGTCGGCGCCCTACTGTCACAGAAACAGGGCATTTGCTACTTGAAGTTCACCTAATCGACAAGACTATTGATGCATACGGTAAAATTGTATGCGTTGATTTTTTACATTTTTTACGCGGCGAAGAAAAATTTTCTAGCCTTGAAACCCTTACATTAGCGATGCAAAAAGACACTTTGCATGCGAGACAATATTTTGCAGAAAATAGACTATAAAACCACACTGAACCTACCCGACACACCATTCCCCATGCGGGGTAATTTGCCGCAACGTGAGCCCCAATGGGTCGAGCAATGGCAACAAAATGGTGTCTACGAGGCTATAAGAGAAGCCAGTAAAGGTCGCCCTACTTTTCTGCTGCATGATGGCCCACCCTACGCCAACGGTGATTTACACATCGGTCACGCCGTTAATAAAATTTTAAAAGACATTGTGGTCAAAACCCGTAACATGGCCGGTTTTGATGCCCGCTATGTACCCGGGTGGGACTGCCATGGCATGCCAATTGAAGTTCAAATTGAAAAAAAATACGGTAAGGCTTTGCCAGTAGCCGAGGTGCAAAAAAAAGCCCGCGCTTTTGCCTATGAGCAGGTGGCCCGGCAGAAAAAAGATTTTCAACGTTTAGGGGTGCTGGGCGAATGGCACGACCCCTACCTCACGATGAACTTTACAAATGAAGCAAATGAAATTCGGGCCCTTGGAAAAATTTACGAAAAAGGGTATGTTTTTCGTGGTTTAAAGCCGGTCAACTGGTGTTTTGATTGTGGCTCGGCTTTGGCTGAAGCTGAAGTTGAATACGCAGACCGCACCGATCCAGCCATAGATGTGGCATTTCCGTTTGCTGATACCGCAGCCATTGCAAAGGCCTTCGGTTTAAACCAAATTGATGCCGGCGCAATTGTGATTTGGACAACTACACCCTGGACAATTCCTGCCAACCAAGCACTTAATTTACACCCTGAATTTCAATATGCTTTGGTTAAAGTTGAACCCGCATTACCAACCGGTTCGCTATTAATTTTAGCGGCTGTGCGCGTTAAAACGTGCCTAGAACAATGGGGTTTAACAGGCGAAGTGATCGCCACTTGCGCGGGCCAACAGCTAAACGCTTTAACATTTAAACACCCTCTGGCTAGCCTTGATAAAGGCTATGACCGCGTATCGCCTATTTACTTAGGCGAGTACGTCACACTTGATACTGGCACAGGTATTGTGCATTCATCACCAGCATATGGCGTTGAAGACTTTATATCTTGTAAAGCCCACGGCTTAGCTGATGACGATATGTTGAACCCTGTTATGGGCGACGGGCATTACGCGTCAACGTTACCTTTATTTGGTGGCGATTTCATTTGGAAAGCCAACCCGAAAATTGTTTTAGCGCTCAAGGCAGCCGGCACACTCGTTAAAGACCACCCTCATCATCACAGCTACATGCATTGCTGGCGTCATAAAACTCCCATTATTTATCGTGCGACCAGCCAATGGTTTGCTGGCATGGATATTGAACCTAAAGACGGTGGCCCAACCCTGCGTCAAAGCGCTTTAGCAGCGATTGAAGCCACGGCGTTTTATCCGGCATGGGGTCGTGCTCGCCTACACGCCATGATTGCCAATCGACCAGACTGGACCTTGTCTCGTCAGCGTCAATGGGGTGTTCCCATGGCATTTTTTATACATAAAGAAACCGGTACCATTCACCCTGATACGGCTAAATTGCTAGAAGCCGTGGCGCAAAAAGTTGAACAAGGCGGTATTGAAGCTTGGCAAACACTTGAGCCATCAGATTTGTTAGGGGCTGATAGTGCCCAGTATGAAAAGAACAAAGATACGCTTGACGTGTGGTTCGATTCGGGAACCTCACACGCAACCGTTATGGGTGGCTTAAACCACGACATGAAGGGTTCACACGCTGACCGTTTAGGTTGGCCCGCCGACATGTACCTCGAGGGCTCTGACCAACATCGTGGCTGGTTTCATTCCTCATTATTAAGTGGTTGCATGCTGTACGGTAGTGCGCCCTACAAATCGCTATTGACCCATGGTTTTGCCGTTGATGGTCAAGGTCGAAAAATGAGTAAGTCAGTGGGTAACGTGGTGGCGCCCCAAAAAATCTCTGACACGTTAGGGGCTGAAATTTTACGGCTGTGGGTTGCCAATACTGATTATGCTGGCGAGTTGTCGATTTCAGACGAAATTTTAAAACGCGTGGTTGAAAGTTATCGTCGCATTCGCAATACCATGCGTTTTTTACTGTCAAACATTGCCGATTTTGATGCTGCAAAAGACAGTGTTAATTTTAATCAGATGCTTGAAATAGACCGTTATGCAATAATTATGACTGCGCAAATGCAAGCTGAAGTGTGCAAGCATTATGATGCGTATGAATTTCAACCTGCCATCACCCGTATTCAATCTTTTTGCTCAGAAGACTTGGGTGCGTTTTACCTTGATATTCTGAAAGATCGTTTATATACCGAGGCTACATCAGGCTTGATGCGCCGAAGCGCACAAACTGCTTTGTTGCATATTACCCAAACGCTTATCAAACTCATGGCGCCCATACTATCGTTTACTGCTGAAGAAGCTTGGCAATCGTTATTATTAACATCGTTAAAAAAATTGCCAGCAATTGAACAAAAAACAATTTTTACACAATGCTACCAAGTTCAACCTAAAGTGATTGATGAAACCGCGTTGCTCGAAAAATGGTCGCGTATTCGCGAGATTCGGGCGCTTGTTTTACGCGATTTAGAAGATTTGCGAAGTGCTGGCAAAATTGGCGCATCGTTGCAAGCTGAGATCATTATTACTGCACCCCAAGCCGATTATGATTTATTAATGAGCTTAGGCGATCAACTTAAATTTGTGATGATTGTGTCAAATGCTAGGCTAGCACTTGGGCAATCACTTGATATTAAATCAACCCCTTCAAATGCCCATAAATGTGGTCGCTGCTGGCACTACGTAACAGATTTGGGGGTAGACCCTAACCACCCTGAAATTTGTGGCCGTTGCAGCAGTAATCTTGCACATGAAAACCGCTAAGGCTTGGGTTTATGCGCTGATCATCATTGTCATTGATCAGCTTACCAAGCTCTACTTTTTAAATACGTTGTCATATGGCGAGCGTATTAATATATTGCCTTTTTTTGATTTTATTCTGCTCTTTAATACGGGTGCTGCGTTTAGTTTTCTAGCAAATCATGATGGCTGGCAACGGTGGTTCTTTGTAGGTGTTGGGGTATTTGCTGTCGCGGTCATCAGTTGGTTATTACGTAGGCATCAGCATGAGCCCCGTTTTATGCTGGGTTTAACCCTTATTTTAGGTGGTGCGATCGGTAATGTGATTGATCGTTTACTTTGGGGCCACGTCGTTGATTTCTTATTGTTTTACTATGACAGCTGGTATTACCCTGCCTTTAATGTTGCAGACAGTGCAATCACAGTAGGCGCCTTACTGATTATTTTAGATGAAGTTTTAAAATGGCTATCAAAGCGCCCTCTTAACAGCTAACGCCGGGAATTTAAAATGACTGACTTAGCAGGAAAACGAATTGTCTTAGGCCTTAGCGGCGGTATCGCGTGCTATAAAAGCGCTGAACTGGTTCGTGGTCTTGTGGGTTTAGGGGCTCGAGTTGACGTGATTATGACTGAATCGGCAACAAGATTTATTACTCCTGTTACCTTACAAGCCTTATCAGGTCGTCCCGTATTTACTGACATGTGGGACGCTCGCGTCAATAACAATATGGCACATATTGATCTTACCCGTGATGCCGACTTAATTGTCGTAGCGCCTGCGTCAGCAAATTTTATGGCTCGCTTGGCCCATGGCTTAGCAGACGATTTGTTATCAACTTTATGTTTAGCGCGCAATATACCTTTGTTAATAGCACCTGCCATGAATCGCGAAATGTGGGAATCACAGGCCACTCAACGCAATCTCAAACACATTCAATCTGATGGGGTGACCCTGCTGGGCCCTGATGCAGGCGAACAAGCCTGCGGTGAGATTGGTTTGGGTCGTATGCGCGAGCCACTGGCTTTGTTAGCTAATATTGTTCAGCACTTTCAACAGACTCACCCATCACCAAATCTTCAAATTTACAGCCAAGATAGCTTAAACGTTCAAGTTTTAGGCGACCAAGCTGAAGAAGCTCAGCGTTCAGCCATCAAACGTTTGGCCGGTAAACGCGTATTGATAACGGCGGGCCCCACTTATGAACCGATTGATCCAGTTCGTGGCATAACCAACAGGTCTTCTGGTAAAACAGGTTATGCCATTGCCCAAGCAGCGCTTGAAGCCGGTGCACATGTTGTCTTGGTGTCAGGACCTACACATTTAGCGTGCCCTATTGGTGCAACGCGTATTGACGTGATTACCGCACAAGATATGTACGATGCAGTGGTGCCAGTCGCTACACAATATGATATTTTCATTGCTGTTGCAGCTGTAGCTGATTGGCGCGTGGCTGAAAGTTCAGCTGAAAAAATCAAGAAAGGCAAAGGCCACCCACCCACTCTAACTTTTGTACCAAACCCTGACATTCTAGCCACGGTTGCAGCTCTACCCCAAGCACCCTGGTGCGTAGGTTTTGCTGCCGAAACGCACTTGCTTTCACAACATGCAAAGCAGAAACGTTTAGCTAAAAAGATACCGTTGTTGATTGCAAATTTAGCCCAAGACGTGATGCATGCAGATCACACTCAAGTCACGTTGTTTGATAATGAGGGCGAGCAGGCTTTAGCACCTGGCCTTAAACTAGATGTTGCACATCAGATTATTCATGCTATCGCTGATCGCATGTCTAAGCCCTTTTCGACATAAAGGAAGTATCGAGTCATGGAAGCGTTTTTTGACCAAATTGGTCTTTTTATTCAAACCCATCAATTTTGGTCAGGCCCAATCATGTTTTTACTCACAATGGGCGAGTCAATGCTAGTTCTTGGCATTATGATTCCAGCGACAGCCATTCTACTTTTTACAGGTGGCTTGGTCGGCTCGGGTGTTTTAGACCCAGCACCGGTACTAATTTGGGGTATTGCTGGTGCCGTGGTGGGCGACACGATATCGTATTTAATCGGGCGTTGGTTTGGCCCACGAGTGCTGAAATGGAAGCTTGTCAAACAACATCGATCAACGATTGCACGTGCACGTTTGTTTTTTTATAAGTTTGGCTTTTTATCAATCTTTTTTGGCCGTTTTTTAGGGCCTATTCGAAGCACGATACCAACCGTAGCTGGCATGATGGGTATGTCACATATGCGTTTTGAAGTTGCCAATATACTTTCAGCCATTATTTGGGTACCCGTCATGTTATTGCCCGGCTACCTCGCAGCACGAAGTATTGATGCCGCTCATAATGCTAACAACCTAACTTTGTATATCGGTGGCGCTTTATCGGTCATTGTAGGCGTGGGTTTGCTGTACGCGTTTTCTCGCAAACGTGAACCAAGCCACGAACGTCGTAAACGCCTTCCAGCAAAATAAAAGAGCAAATCATGCAAACCATCGACGTGAAAATATTAGACGAACGCATGCGTGATCTGCTGCCTGTGTACGCGACAACTGGCTCTGCCGGCTTAGATTTACGAGCTTGTGTTGATCAACCCTTAACGCTTGGACCTGGGCAAACGCTGTTAATTTCAACCGGTTTAGCCATACACATTCAAGACCCTCATTACGCAGCAATCATTTTGCCAAGATCGGGTTTAGGCCATAAGCACGGCATAGTACTCGGTAATTTAGTCGGTTTAATTGATTCAGATTACCAAGGCCCCCTAATGGTGTCAGCTTGGAATCGCAGCGACCAGCCTTTTGTGATTCAACCACTAGACCGGCTTGCGCAATTGGTTATTTTGCCCGTTATACGAGCAAACTTTAATGTGGTTGAATCGTTTGATGCCTCAACTCGGGGTCAAGGTGGTTTTGGTAGTTCAGGTGCGCAATAATTTTTTTAGTTAGAACAAGCCTAAGCCTTTCTTAAACTTCATTGACATGCAATAAATAATAAAAAAAACAAATAAAAATAACTCGCATACTGACGAGATGAACATATCGAGATCAACGTGGCGAGATCAACGGTTCACTATCGCTCTGATGGCCTTAACGTAAACACTCGTAGTGATGACCTTAACGGCAAGTAACACCCTCAACACCTTGCCTTACTTGCAAGGTTTGAGCAATTTTTTGACTGAGTTGGCGAATGTTTTTTTGCTGCGCTTGCACCAGAGGCAACACCCCTGGCTCTACAGCATGACTGAAACTGGCAAAACAAGTTAGCTCAAACACCTCTAGCGTAGCAGCGGGTGCTGATCGAACAGGTTCATTTGTAGAGGCATTCAATGCCGAACCTTGTGATGAACCAGGTAACAAGTTAGATGCCGAACTAGAAACCGAACTTACAGCTAACTTAGGCCTAGCTTTTGCAAAATACGTCGCTTTAATGTTCCAAGATACTGAAAGATTGGCAGATTGACCTGGCAACATTTCAAAGCGCCTGACATCAACTTTTAGGTCGTTATGAGGTAAATTTGTTGCAGCTAAAGACCACACTTGCGTTGGCGGCATACCTATTTCATCAGACAACGTTAAAGCCAATGCTTGTGTGAACTCGTCAGTCAAAGAGACCGTCCATCGGTCATAAGTCAAAACCAAAAGTCGATCATTACCATCACGTACCACAAGCGATAAATCATCACTCTGTGGCGGAACGGTGACACGGTCTAGCCTATAAGGCACAGAGCCGCTTAAATTTGAAGTATTTGAACGACTATTTATATTTTGAACGTTTAAAGTACTTGCAGCAACGACGCTTGGCACCTGATCTGAAACGGGGGTCAACGTATAGTTGACAACTTGAGGCGAAGAGCACCCCCCCAAAATAAATAAACTAGCGATAAGCAATCTTTTCATGGCTATTTCGCCCCTAAATTGTCGCGTGAATAATTAATAGAACCGTCGCCAAAGATGATGGCATTTGGTTTATCACGTAAGTTATCAATTAACCCTCGTGTTGCACGAATCGTTCGATCGAGCTCTTTTAGCGATTGATTAAGCTGCATTGTTAAAGGGCTGTCAGGCGAAATGAGTAAATTTAAGTTATCAAGCGTTTTATTAAAATCTTTAGTTGACGATGAGATATTTTTTAATGACTCATTTAACTCTTTGCCAATATCTTCATAAGGAATTTTATCGAGCTTGCTCAATAATGTTGACAATTGCTTTTGAATTTGATCTAAACCTTCTGTTTCAATAGTAGGAATCAGGAGAGGCGAATTCGTAGTCAACCCTTTAGGTACAACCCCGTCTTTTATAAATGACATTGAAATATAGAGTTGACCCGTTAACAAATTACCTGTTTTAAGCTCAGCCCGCATGCCACGTTTTATTAAACTTAACAATCTTTCATTAATAAACTTTAGGTTGCGGAACTCTTGGGGCAACTGATTGTAAAGGCTTCCCAATCGTTCAGGGTAAATCGTGCCAGTCACTTTAGAATAAAAACTACTGCGTCTTTCGTCTGCCTCAAGAACCACATCATCAATGACGCCAATATCAACCCCTTTGAAGTCAATTGGGGCGCCTTTAACCAAACCACGCGTTGATTGCTCGAAATGTAAAACCACAGGTACTGCTACCCCAATAGGTACTAAAGCTGCCGCGTTGCGAGAACCATAAAGTTTGAATACTGTACCTATTTCAGCTAATGTTTTATCTGAATCATCGAAAGGTTCAAACCCTAAGCCCCCGGCTAATAGCGATAAAAGTGAGGCCGTTTTTACATCAACACCCGATGCGTTTAGAGTGATATTTATGCCGCTTTCGTCCCAAAATCGGGTGCTGTTAGTAACGAACTCATAATATGGCGCGTAGATAAAAACAGAAATGTCGACATAACTACCTTTTGGCTCAAGCTTGAAGTCGGTGACCACACCCACTTGAACACGACGAAAATAAATTGGTGCACCGGGGCCTAAAGACCCTAAGGTAGGTGCACGAATAACAAACTGACGACCTGCTCTGTCACTGTTGATAGGGGGTGGCACCTCGAGACCGACAAAGTTTAATTGTCGTTTCTGTTCAATTACATTACCTGCTCCATCGACCTCTTTAATATCAGCTTCAATAAATGAACCCGATAAAATAGTAGACAAGCCTGAAACCCCACCCAAGCCTACACGTGGCTTAACAACCCAAAAAGTCGTACCAGAGCTGGCTAAACTTTCAGAATCTTTGGTAAGTTGTACCTTCACTAAAACACTTTTGCGATCTGGGCTCAGTTGAATACTGCTGACCGTACCGACAACCACGTCGCGGTAACGAACTTGCGTTTTTGCAGCTTCTATTCCAGAAGCCGTATCAAATTGAATCACGATATTGGGGCCTTGCGAACTGATGTTTTTATAAACTAACACCGCACCAATTAAAGCTGCAAGAATAGGTATAAGCCAAACCCAAGCTAAATTAATGTTTTTTTTTCTTTTAATTACAGGGCTTGGAAGTGAACGATCTGTCATATTAATTTTTTTTCAAAGAAGTACTAAACGTTGCAAAATAACCTGCGCGTCGCCACGCAAGCCTTGGGTCAAACCCCATGGCGGCAACCATGGTTAGTACGACGACACCCGCGAAAGCAATGACACCTGCATTGGGTTGAATTGAAAGCAATGCACCAAACTGCCCTAAAGCGCAAAGCAAGATCACAACAAAAACGTCAATCATAGACCACTGGCCTACAAATTCAACAAATTTATAATAAGTTGTACGTTGTTTTAGGTTGCTGGTAGAGCGTTTTTGAGTCAGCCAAACAAGCGTACCTAAAATTATAATTTTTGCTGTAGGTACCAAAATGCTAGCAATAAAAATGATTGCGGCTAAATCCCATGAGCCATATTGCACCAACTCAATCACCCCGCCCATGATTGTGTGACCGGTACTTTGACCAAACATTGTAATTTGCATGATGGGCAGTATATTTGCAGGAATATACAAGATAACTGCAGTCGCTAGTAATGCCCATGTTCGATTAATTGACTTTAAACTCGGCGGCTTGGCGTGACTGTTTTCGCTAAATTTCACGCCATAATCTTTAAGCATGAGATGCAAGCTATGGTAGTTTAGTTGAGATAATAAAGTGATCAAAACAGCAGTTAAGGCAGTAGCAACCAAACCAATACCTGGTATGAGCGTTGCCATACCCGCCATTTTTACAATGGTCACAATAATACCCATTAGCAGCACGGGAACCATGCTCCAGGGTTTAATGATTTTAAATAGTTTTAATGCGGGTTCAAGGCCCACACCTTGTCGACCTAACGCCATGGGCGCTAATAACCATACTAATAAAAGCATGTGTACAAAAGGTAACAGGAATGCCACAAAAAAAGTAATAAATGCCACTTCGTAATAACCATCTTTCATGGTTATGATGACTGCATCAATAAAGCGAGCGCTTTGAGACAACCCTTGAAATGTTAACGTTGCAATAGGGTATGCATTTGCAATAACAAAAATGATTAAACTGCTTATAACAATCGCTAGCCAATGACTAGGCTTCATGCTTGAGTAACTATCGAGAACAGAATCACAACGATCGCAACGAGCGCATTCGCCAGGATGAAGTTCAACCTGGCGAAAACGTGACCCACAATGATGACATTCAAGCACTATTTAGATCAACTGAAAAGCATATTAAAGCGCTAATTCCGTTGACTCTTCAGAACCCTTTTTATTAACCGTAGCATTGTTCTCTGAAGAAAAGTGAAGAACGACTTTGTCGTTTTCGTCTAAATCAACTGTCACATCGCCACCATTAACCAAGCGACCAAACAGCAATTCATCTGCCAGCGCCCTACGAATCATGTCTTGAATAATGCGCTGCATAGGTCTTGCACCCATCAATGGATCAAAGCCGTGTTCACACAGATAGTCACGCATACGCTCTGTAAATGTTGCATCGACTCGTTTTTCATGCAGCTGGTCTTCTAGCTGCATTAAAAATTTATCAACAACACGCAAAATGACTTCTTTTGTTAACGCAGCAAACGGTACGATAGAATCAAGACGGTTTCTAAACTCAGGTGCAAACAACTTTTTAATATCGGCCATTTCATCACCCTTGATACGGGTGTTTGAAAAACCAATTGCAGGCTTACTCATTGATTCAGCGCCTGCATTGGTTGTCATAACCAAAATAACGTTTCTAAAATCAGCCTTGCGACCGTTATTGTCAGTTAAGGTGCCATGATCCATGACTTGCAACAAAATGTTAAACACATCAGGGTGTGCTTTTTCAATTTCATCTAATAACAACACACAATGCGGTTGTTTTGTAACCGCTTCAGTCAACAGGCCGCCTTGATCAAAGCCCACATAACCGGGTGGCGCACCAATCAGGCGAGACACGGTATGACGTTCCATGTATTCAGACATGTCAAACCGCACCAACTCTATACCCAAGGTGAAAGCCAATTGACGTGCAACCTCAGTTTTACCCACACCGGTTGGCCCTGAAAATAAGAACGATCCAATCGGCTTTTCAGGTTGACCCAAACCTGAACGCGCCATTTTAATTGCAGCTGCTAAGGTTTCAATGGCAACTTCTTGACCAAAAACCACTGTTTTTAAATCACGTTCAAGCGTGGCGAGACGGCTACGATCGTCTGTAGAAACCGTTTGTGGGGGAATGCGCGCAATCTTGCAAATAATTTGCTCAATTTCAAGCTTACCAATAACTTTCTTTTGCTTAGACTTTGGTAACAATCTCTGAGCGGCACCCGCCTCATCGATAACATCAATTGCCTTGTCTGGTAAATGGCGATCGTTAATGTGGCGTGCCGACAGTTCTGCCGCAGCCGTTAATGCTGCCGCCGAGTACTTAACATGATGATGGGCTTCAAAACGTTGTTTTAAACCCCTCAAAATTTGAATGGTTTGCTCAACTGATGGCTCGGGCACATCAATTTTTTGGAAACGACGCGAAAGTGCAGCATCTTTTTCAAAAATACCGCGATACTCGGTGTAGGTTGTTGCACCGATGCAACGAAGTTGACCCGAAGACAGCGCAGGCTTAAGTAAGTTCGAGGCATCAAGCGTACCACCCGACGCAGAACCTGCACCAATAAGCGTATGAATTTCGTCTATAAACAAAATCGCTTGAGGGTTATTGCGCAACTGTTTTAGAACACCTTTTAGGCGTTGCTCAAAATCACCTCGATATTTGGTGCCCGCCAACAAAGAACCCATATCAAGAGAATAAACTTGGGCGTCAAATAAAATATCAGGCACTTCTTCTTTCACAATGCGGTAGGCTAACCCTTCGGCAATAGCGGTTTTACCGACGCCGGCTTCACCCACTAACAATGGGTTGTTTTTACGACGACGGCACAATATTTGAATCACGCGCTCAACTTCGTGCTCGCGACCAATTAATGGGTCAATTCGGCCTTGTCTTGCTGCTTCATTTAAGTCTTGTGCATACAAGTCAAGGGGTGTTTGACGCTGTTCTGTTTGGTCATCTGTTGCTGTTTGAGCATCACGTTGGGCACCTGAATTTTCAGGTTGGGCATGTTTAGTAATACCGTGCGACAGGAAATTAACAACATCTAAACGTGTAACGCCTTGCTGTTGAAGGTAGTAAACCGCGTGAGAATCTTTTTCACCAAAAATAGCAACCAGAACGTTCGCACCTGATACAGGCTTTTTTGAAGCCCCGCCGGCTGAAACATGCATAATTGCGCGCTGAATGACGCGCTGAAAACCCAATGTGGGTTGGGTATCAACCTCAGAGTCAGCGGGAATAATAGGTGTATTGTCTGTAACAAATTTACGTAAATTTTTACGTAAGTCGTCAACATTGGCGGCACACGCTTTGAGCACTTCAACTGCTGCAGCATTATCTAGAAGTGACAGCAATAAATGCTCAACAGTTATGAACTCATGTCTGGCTGAACGAGCCTCGACAAACGCCATATGTAGACTAACTTCGAGTTCCTGAGAAATCACAGCATCCTCCGTCGTTTGTGCGTTGTCTTTTGAATCAAAAAACAATAAAAATTAAGTGCAAATACTATAAATACTATTCTATGTGTTCATACAACTAATTGTTGCTAATTCCCTACTGGTTCCATAAGACACTGAAGAGGATGTTGCCAATCTCGCGCATGCTGGGTAACTTGTGATACACGAGTAGCCGCAATGTCTTGTATATAGATGCCGCACACACCGCGCCCTTTTTGATGAACCTGCAACATGATGGCTACGGCTTCGTCAGTTGATTTACCAAAAAAATTTTGTAGCACTTCAACCACAAATTCCATGGGTGTGTAATCATCATTTAACAAGATCACTTGAAACAACTGCGGTTCTGCCGTTCGCACCGCTTGGCGCTCTACGACCAGACCTGAACCGTTTCCTGACTTATTTGACATATCTTTATCTTAAGTTCTAGTACGTTATAAATATAAATAAAGCTAAATATTATTTAATTAATTTACTTAGGGTATATACAAATGATTAAATTGTATGTTTAATATTATGAGGGCAATTTAATAAATCACAAGTTGAACGCTGATTTTAAATTTACCCTGTAGAAAAAACCAATAAAATCGGCAAAGTCGTTCAAACTTTTATGTGTTGCAGCAAATTTCTTAAAGGTAAAAAGATGTCAGATTCAAACGCAGTTAATGGCCCAGTATTGGGCGGTATTGTAAAGTGGTTTAACGATGCAAAAGGCTTTGGTTTTATTACGCCCGATGGTGGTGGCGAAGACTTGTTTGTTCATTTCTCAGCAATCAATATGGACGGTTTCAAGACTTTGAAAGAAGGTCAAAAAATTAAATTTCAAGAGACACAAGGCCCTAAAGGTAAGCAAGCAGTTAATATTACTGCTGGTTAAGGTTTGGCTGCCTTAAGCCCCGATTCACAGTAGGGTTTGAGGTATAAAAATTGAAGATTAACCGTACAAGTAATCATAAAAAGAGCCACAATGATTTTTCGTTGGGGCTCTTTTTGTTATCTTTAAAATTTATTTTTACGCATTACCTCGCGCAACGCCAACACGTCAAATATGCAAAAACTTTGATCGCGTTAATTGCCGCATCAGTTTTTACTTTACTGACAACATCATTTACTTTAGTTGGCGCAATCGCCAACGCAGCAACGCTTCAAACCGTACCCTTACAAATTGGTCTCTACATCGTTCAAGCAGAAGTTGCTGCAAATACAGAAAGTCGAGCAAATGGTTTGATGCATCGTACCGAAATGGCGGTCAATAAAGGCATGCTATTTATTTTTGAAAGGCCCGGTGTGCAATGCTTTTGGATGAAAAACACATTTTTACCACTTACGGCTGCTTTTCTTAATGATCAAGGCAAAATTGTAAATATGGCTGATATGACGCCCCAAACAGAAACGCCTCACTGCTCAAAAGAACCTGTGCGTTACGTGCTTGAAATGAACCAAGGTTGGTTTGCAACGCGCGGCATTAACGACGGCGCGGTTATTAAGGGTATTCCTTAAGAGAATACTTACTTTTTGGTGCACAATTTGATGTACTTTTGACAATTGGCTCGAGAACAAACCGAATAAACAATTTGCAGATGAACATCAACATTAAAAAAACTTGAAGGTATGTTTGTAAATACCTTCAAGCTTTAACAAAAACAATACAGCTAAACAAAAATTAAGCGCTGAAGTTCTTTTCTGCAAATGACCAATTAGCCAGCTTCCAAAATGTTTCTAAGTACTTTGGACGCGCATTGCGATAATCGATGTAGTAGGCATGTTCCCAAACATCACAGGTCAATAATGCAGTGTCGCCCGTTGTTAACGGCGTTGCTGCATTACTTGTATTCACGATATCAAGTGAACCATCTGCTTTTTTAACGAGCCATGTCCAGCCTGAACCAAAATTACCCGCTGCTGATTTATTAAACGCTTCTTGAAAGGCAGTTTGGCTGCCCCATTTTGCATCAATTGCTGCCGCCAACGCACCACTTGGTGCGGTCGCGTTTGGTGAAAGGCTATGCCAGTAAAAAGTGTGGTTCCAGACCTGAGCAGCATTATTAAAAATACCGCCGCTTGATTTACGAATAATATCTTCTAAAGTTGATGACTCAAATTCAGTGCCAGGAATCAAATTGTTAAGGTTGGTTACATAAGTTTGATGGTGCTTACCATAATGAAACTCGAGTGTTTCTTTTGAAATATGGGGAGCAAGCGCGTCAATTGCGTAAGGTAATGAAGGCAGTACGTGTGTCATAAGTCGTATTCCTTGGTGAGTAAAATCGAAATTATTACTGTAATTGTTTATACATTGTATAGAAACGGCGCTTTAAAACGCAGCAAACCGTTCAAATGTCGGGGTTTTGTAACGCCGACACGTGCGCCTTAAGCCTACCTTTACCTAAACGAATGCTCAGCTCTTGACCTGGCTGAGTTTGTTCAGCTTGCCTAACAACCTGCCCTTGTTGAGTGGTCACAATGGCATAGCCACGCTCTAGCACCGCCGTGGGGTCGTAGCCTATGAGCTTTGATCGTGCCACTTCAAATCGGTGTTGTTTACGAGTCAAAATCTTTTCAGCCTGATTTTTAAGAGATAAATTAATTTGTGCGCAGTGCAGTTGTAAACGCTTCATGTCAGGGGCTTGATTTTTTAAGCGCTTAATCAACCAACCCATAGCATCGGCCCTGTGTTTGAGGCGCTGAGATGGTGAGACCAACCTGCGGCTGGCCTGATCTAAACGCAAGGCACGTTGCTCGAGCATGCGATATTGTGCACGCAGTAAGTTTTGGGCTGCAACCTCTACTTGCCCAACTAACACTGCTAGGGGTTGGCAAGCCATCTCTGCAGCGGCTGTAGGTGTTGGGGCGCGTAAATCTGCCACAAAATCAGCAATTGAAAAGTCGGTTTCATGCCCTACCCCAACCACAGTAGGTATAGGGCTTGCAGCAATATCTCGCGCTAATGATTCATCATTAAACGCCCACAAGTCTTCTAAACTGCCCCCACCTCGCACAAATAACAACACGTCAACCTCATGCCGCTCACACGCCTGTGCTAAAGCGCGACGAATCGCTAACGGCGCTTCTTTACCTTGAACAAGCGTAGGGTAGATCACCACAGGCACTTGAGGTGCGCGTCGCTTGAGCGCCGTTAAGACGTCGTGCAGAGCGGCTGCTTGGGGCGAGGTAATAACACCGATTACTTTAGGTTGAATTGGAATGGGTCTTTTCGCACTGACATCAAACAAACCCTCAGATTGCAATTTGGTTTTAAGCGCTAAAAACTGTTCGTATAGCGCCCCACGACCGGCACGCCGCATCACTTCAATTTGAAGTTGATAATCGCCACGTGGCTCATAAAGAGAAACACGCGCTTGAATTTCGACTTGGTCGCCTGCTTTTGGGTTAAACCCCGCAGCCATTAAGCGCGCTCTAAAAATTACGGCTTTGACTGAAGCTGAGGCGTCTTTTAAAACTAAATAACCGTGGCCTGGCGCTGATAGCGTAAAACTTGATACCTCGGCTCTTACCCAGACCAGCCCGAACTTGTCATTTAAAAGCTCAGATACAGCGCGGTTTAGTTGCCCAACTGTCAACATATTGCTTGTAATAACGTCTTTTGCGTTCATAAAATGGGGCATGGTATGGCGCTCAGGGGTAAATGTATGCACATGTTACAGAATTGTGTCGAAAGTGATTGTTTGTAATTAAATTTCATTTAAATTAATATAATTTACTTGCAGAATAGTTCTTAACTTATTGTTATATATATATTTAATATTAACCTCAAAAAAATTGATCATTCTTTGATCAAACAACCTTAATGACGCTATGGTCGCCTTAAAATAAGTTTTGCACAGAGTTATCCACAGGTTCTGTGGATAGTTTTACGGTGCGACAAAGTGACTCGACTGACCTAGCCATTTATATATTTTTCATGCACTAAACTACTGAAATACTTTTTTAAAAGGCCATTCACCTTGCAGGCTATATTCATCGAAGCGGGCTGGCCCATTTGGCCATTACTTTTTATATCTATTGTTGGGCTGGCCATTGTTATTGAACGAATGTTAGCGCTAAGATCGCGTCTAAACATTCCCCCCGCTTTAATTCATGACGTACAACGTCATTTGCGTGCGGGTTCAATTGACATGGCAGCCATCAATCAAATTGCTAAAAGCTCACCGTCAGGCGAAATTTTAGCTGCTATGCTCGCCAAAAAAGGCAAATCTGAGGCTATTTTGCGTCAAACAGCAGAAGAAACTGCTGGTGATGTGGCATACAAGCTCAACCGATATTTACCAACGCTAGCCATGATAGCCACCATTGCACCTTTAATGGGTTTATTTGGCACCGTAGTAGGTATGATCGAAATATTCGCGTCATTTCAACCTGGCAATACTGACCCAGGGGCCTTAGCACGAGGCATATCGGTTGCTTTGTACAACACCGGCTTTGGTATCTTGATCGCCATACCCGCTGTGATTGCGCATCGCGCCCTTCGCAGTCGAGTCGATTACCTACTGTTTGAAATGGAACAATCTGCCCGCACACTTTTAAACCAATTAGTTGCTTAAACAAGATGCAATTTAGAAACGCGCGGTTCGACGCCCAACCAGAAATCAACTTCATACCGTTAATTGATGTGTTGTTGGTCATTCTTATTTTTTTAGTCGCAACCACCACCTTCAAGTATGAAAATGTCTTTCAAATCAGTTTGCCTCAAGCTGAGGTCAGCGCGCAACCCATCGCAGCCATTGAGATTATGATCAGTAAAGAAGGTCAAGTACAAGTAGGCAACACGCGCTTAGACGTCGCGACCCCCGAATCGATTGCGCAAGCTTTA
>JBDNHM010000249.1:0-1993 GCA_041688825.1 Burkholderiaceae bacterium
TAATTTACGTTCTTGTTCGGTTAGGCTTTTGTACTTGCCTCGGTGCTTAATACTCACCCCTGGGTTATCTTGATCAACACCCCGGTAGCCCAGGTCTACGTAAACATTTTTAATCGTGCTGTTTGACAGTATGCTGGCTTGCTCGAGTTGTTCGTTTAGCGTGTGGCCGTCGAACGGATTGTTGGGGAAACTTCTGGCACCTAAAATTAAATTGCCTTTTATGGTGCTGGTAATACCAACTTTGACACCAAATTCGTAAGGGGTGCGGGCCTTGCCCTTTGAAATACATTCAGTTTCGGGGGCATGCCAGCTGTAGAGCTTAGGTACACCTTTTGACTTGCGGTGCTTTGTTTGAGTCATGAGTCGCTGCGCTTTGGCCAATGCTTCTGTGATCATGCCTTTTAGTTCAGCACTTAAGGCCGTAACTTGGCTTGTAATTTGGTTCGCTACCTGGCGTTGAATTTCTCGTGATAGTCGACCCACAATCGTTCTTTGACGGTTAATCACCTTTCTCAAACGACGAAACTGTTTGGCGTGTGCGTAACCACCGGCACGGCGGGTCAGTTGCTTAGCTTCTTTAACAAAGGTTTGCTTCAAGCTCAAGCCACATTCTTTGGCTAACTCAACTAATTTGTTACGTGCTACTTCCAACAAACGGCTGTCAGTTGGGTGAGCCACTGCTTTATGTTGCACCGTTGAGTCAACAACCACCGTTTCCATTTGCTTCTTTGAAATGAACTTCATATTTTGAGCAGCTGCAATTGTGTAAGACAACAACTCTTCAACGCCTTCTTCACCGATGAGTTTACGAAACTTCACCAACACCGTTGGGTCACAAGGCAAGCGGTTCTCAAAGTAATCAAGACCCGAAAAATACTGCCATGATGGGGTTTCTGACCAACGCTCACACAAGCCTTCGTCACTCTCGTCATAAGCATGCTTTAAATAAAGCAAAGACACCATTAAACGAATCGGTAAACGTGGGCGACCTGCGTTTGAAATACCGCCGCCAACAACTTGAACCGTAGAACCGAACAAACCAATATCATCAATTTGCTTGCCCGATTTAACTTTACGGGCAAAGTTGTGAGCAAGTGAAGCTTCAATTTCTTGCCACGGCATGCGTGATGCCAATACCGCAAGAGGCAATCTTAAATCGATCATTTGATCAATTCGGCTGCGGAAAAAATCGTTGACTTGGGTCATAATTGCATTTCCAGAAAACTCCCATAAAATAGTGCTGGGAAGGTCATTATCTGGCAGTTATTATAACCCAAAAACCCTATATTTACCAATTAAATCATATAGTTATGAATAAATCAGGGCCGACTAAGTAACATTATAAGGCTGTCTATTACATATAGAAACCCATATTTGAGTATTTATAGTAAGTTATTTAATATCTTGTTAAGTGTGTCAAGCTCACAAAACACTGGTATGGCTCAGGCAAAATGCAGCAATGCCGTATCGGTTGAACCCGCCTCCATACTTCGCACACTAAGGCTAGCCGCCCTGCTCGCCCCAACCTTCAATCGCGGGGTAATACCGTGTTGATCGCCCTGAGCCGACACTCACGATCACGCCCATATTCGTCATTTCGATCAAGTCTCTTGCTGCTGTAGGTTTTGATGTGTTGCACAAACTGGCGTGTTTTCGAGTGGTCATGCCACCTTCAAAACCACCTGGTCCGGCCTCAAGCAACTTGCTTAGCGACCTTCTTTGTCGCGCGTTAAGCGGTAAGGGTGAAGTCTTTGTCAGAAACCTGATTCGTTCTAGTGAGGTGTCGAGGGTGACATCAGCAAAGTCGCACGCCGCACCAATCTGGTCTGTCATCCAGACCATCCAGGCGGTGATGTGGACCTAGTCAAAAAAGTAGACATTTAAAGTCTCTGAAGTATGCTTTTACTTTAGGAAACGAACATGTCAAATTACATCAGTCCCCAAAAGAAGCAAGAATGCATTGACTACGCCCTGGCTCACCCTGAAATCAGTA
>JBDNHM010000250.1:0-3324 GCA_041688825.1 Burkholderiaceae bacterium
CGGTTCTTAAAAGGCAGATATTTTGATGTGTCAACCTAGGTTGGCACACTTGGACTGAGTCAGTTATTACACATACATAAGGGGCATCACATGACGCTACATTATTTTTAGTAAGAATTAGTGGCGTTGAGTACCATGCGTTTAAACACTAGAGAACGCTTGCTAAGGGCATGATTTATTGGGTGCTTGAAGTGGTGGGTTGATGCGGTCTTGATGCCGTACAGCACACCAGAATGGCTAAGACAGGCGGCTGCACACCCCTAGGGCGAGGGAAAACTCGAAGCGACCCCTACACAGGAGCGTCTGTATGACAAGGAGTCAACTTTCCGTAACCAAAAAACGGTTTTGTATACAAAAAAACAGCGTAACTTCAAGCCAAAACCTAAGCTTGTCTAAAAATGCCAATTAAGTTACTTTTGGTTAGTATGATGGTTATCTTTGCAATATTGATATTGTTCTAATAAGGTCTAGGCCATGAAAATATTTGCTTATCTACTCTTTACATCATTAGCTATCTTGAGTGGTTGTACAACTATTTCAGATGTAGCCGATTCAAAAGGGCAAGGTAAAACACAGACTTTTAACCGCAGTTATGATTCGGTTTGGAAGGCAGCGCAAAATTCAATAGATGGAACTGGTTTACGAATAGTGTCTAGCGATAAAGATACCGGAACTATTCTATCTACCAATAGTAGAACTTTAGAAGCTTTTGGTGAAAATGTTGGTGTTTTTGTTACTTCCAATAACGATTCTTCAACCTCTGTTGAAGTTGTATCCCTAAAAATCGTTGCAACTAATCTTCAAGCTACTGATTGGACAGAACCAATTCTCGCTAGAATTAAAAATAAGTTGGGTCAAGATCACCCAAAAGCCGACAATCGTTTACCAGAGAAATGGGTTGTTCAAAGTGCTTATGACAAGTTATCAAAAAAAAAAAAAGAGCAATTAGAGCAAAACTACAATTTGAACTTTTATAACGATGACGAAATAGGCCTTATTACCGAAAGGCAAGTTGAAAACATTAGCACCGCAGGAAGCGCAGCAGGATCAGAGGTAGGTTCAGCTTTAGCTTCAACTGTTTATATAAACAATGCTTTAAATTCGGCCTCTTACAATGTTTGGACTGACTTATCAGTAGGTATTATGGGGGCGGTTGCCGGTTCAGGTGCGAATAAAGCCCCAGTCAAAAAATACATTATTAAGTACACGATTCGTAACCTTAACGATCAGATCAAATCTGCTGAGGTAACTCAATCATCACCCATAGGTGAATCTATTGGCGTATGTTTCAACCTGACTTGGCGCAAAGCAATTGACGGTGAATTTTGCACCATGACAGCAGCCGACATTAGAAAAAAATATCTAGCGAAAAATAAGTAATTAAATAGACGTTTCATGCGTGTTTTGCGTTAAGAACCTTTGACTCAAATAGGCTTCTGGCATTACAATAGTATTAGCCTATTGATAAGTCAAAACCAATAGATTTTGTCTTAGAAATAAATTTTATTTTGCCAACGTGAGGTCGGTCTTAATAAAAATTAGATGGCACTTTTTCATTCAATTTTTATATGAGGTCTTACCATGAATCACGATCAAATTATTTCAGAATTTCAAGCTTCAATGAAGGCAGATTCACAGGCCATTCAAGATAAGCTTGCGACTTTTTCCGATACCCTTTTAGAAGTACAGCGCAAGCAAGGTGACTTAGGCAACCCTGGCACTTACTCGCGCAAATCTGATAGTTTGGGCGATCAAGCAGTTGATGCGTTTAGTAAAAACGCTGAAACGTTTCACAAATCAGGTCGGCTACGTCTTGAGCTAAAAGCAGCAGGTGACTCTGTAACCACAGCTTCAGGGCGCATGGTTCAGACTGTTGGTGTTGGCACACCCTCTGCGATGACGATGGGCTTACAAAATGCTTTTCAGTCGCGTGGTTTATTTGGTACGACTGCGGTTGAATACAGCCGTTATACAGGCTTAGAAGGCGCAGCAGGCGTACAGGCGGCTGAGGGTGATTTAAAAGCAAAGGTTAGACCCAGCCATACGATTATCACCCAGACAGCCCTAACGATTGCCGCAACAACCGTCATGAGCCGACAAGCCATGTCTGATTCAGTCGAGCTTAAGCGTGCGGTTGAAACGACTCTAGCGCGAGCAACAGCAGCAACGCTTGATGATGCGCTCTACAACGGCACAGCAGCCCCATTGTGGGCAGGGTTTGACGATTTAGCCACAACGTTGAGTTCTAGTTTTATAACGCTTGCTGATGCGGTAAGTGATGCAGTCGGTGTTATGCAGCTAGGTGGCTTTATGCCTGACGTGGTTGCGGTTAGCCCTGCTACTTGGGTTGAAATAATGACCCTCAGAGCAGATAGTGGTTCGGGTGTTTATCTGAGCGGCAATTATCTTGGTATGACTGAACCAGTTTTGCGTGGCTTGCGTGTTGTATTGTCAAACAGCGTGCCATTGGGTAAGGCACTTGTCATTGACTCAAGTCATTCAGAGTTGATTGTCGTACAAAACCCAGTTGTTGAAATTGGCACGATTGATGACCAGTTTTCACGCAACCTAGCGACTTTACTGCTCGAATTCAGAATTGCCCCAGTGTTCCGTACTGTTGGCAGCGCAATTCTAGTATCGCCACATACGGGTTCACCTGCATAAGGGGGGCTTGTTATGAATGACGATGAGTTTTTAAGTCGGCTAGAAAACGTCACAGATGCGGCAGGCCTTGAGCGGTTGATATGCCAAAAAGCAGCAGGTCGCATAAGCGTTGACATTGCCAAGTTTTTTACAAAAAGTTTGACTCGAATAAACCGAACCGAGATTAAAGCAAATCAGGATAGGTTGATCGTTGATCTACTCCGCATCAAAACAGATTGGCTAAGATCTCTAAGAGCATGATTCCATAGCCCAGCCGGCGGTGGCTTAACACCGGCAGCCTTTTACGATTTCCATGCGGGAAAAGGCAAAAGCCCACACAGGTTAAATCTTGGTGGGTTTTTTATTGTCTGAATCTATGCCTTTTGGAAAAGATAACTTAATTTTTTTTACCCTTGCTAACTTTAAGTTACTCCTATAAACTTGTGTTGTTCCGTTTGAAGGCGTTAAACATTTTATAGAAAAATTACGTTTACACCGCGTAGGTCGGGGGTTCGAGCCCCTCAGCACCCACCAGTATTTACGCATCAGTCATTCAGCACATGTTGTAGCGTGGCGTAAAATGAAACCATCGATAACCCGGTGGTTTTTTTTTGGTTTTCTCAATGACACAAATAGAGTTTATAAGCACTGACAATATTCGCACATTGTTTTCTCAAGCTA
>JBDNHM010000251.1:0-1951 GCA_041688825.1 Burkholderiaceae bacterium
AAAGTTAATGCATATACGCGCATGACAGGGATGCCTAAAGAAGAGCTCATGTCCTTGTCATAGGCAGAGGCACGGACAATTGCGCCTATTTGGGTCTTATAAATTAAAACCCAAACAGCGAAAATAATAATCGCCCCAAAAGCCATAACAAATAAGCGGTAGTTGGGAAACATCACGCCTAGGAATTCGCTAGCCCCTGAAATAGGTGTATCAGGCTTGACTGCATTTGCACCCCAAATAATTTTGAAGCTATCTTCAAGAATCATTGCAACACCAAAGGTCAACAACAACGTGAGAATATGCCTATCTTTATAGTGAAATACTTTTTGTATCAGAAATTTTTCCATCAAAATGCCGGCGGGTATCAAAATGAGTGGTACCAATAGTAAACATATCCAAAAAGAAATTCCCATAGCCATAAGAGATACGCTTAAAAAAGCGCCGGCAGCATAAAACTCACCATGAGACATATTTATAACGTCGAGCAAACCAAAGATGATGGTTAGGCCAAGAGCCATTAAAATGACAGCAACACCAATAGATAATCCGTTGATGATTTGTGGCGCATAGATATATTGCAAACTTTCTAGCATATTAAAATCACTCGTTTAATTTGAATGAGAATTTTTTATTTCCCCAACCCTATACTTAAACAGGGCCAGGGAAAATAGACTACGCTTTAAAAACGAGTGCACGTATCAGCGCCTATGGCTTTATCTGCTGAAACTGTTCCAACAATATTAAATTCGCCATTTTTTACAAGAACAGCATACATATCTTGCATGGCCTGATGATCACCCGCTCGCATTTTCTTCATGCCCTGGGGTGTTGACCAACTTAAGTCACTCATAGCCGCACGAACTTTATCGGTATCAGTAGATTTTGCTTTTTCAACCGCAGCCTTATAAAAATATAAGAGGCCATAAGAATCAGCGCCGTATAAATCAGGTAATTTACTGTATGCTTTTTGGAAATCGGCTACGAATTTCTTATTGGCTGGATTGTCTAATTTAGGTGAATACCCAACACCCGTCACAAATCCATTAGCAGACTTACCAATCGCACCAATATTTTGCGAGGTTACAGTACCTGAAGCCCCAACAATTGTGACGCCTTTATTAATGCCGTACTCATCCATTTGCGTAAATAAGCGGACAGTATCGTTGCCTGCAACAGAGGTATAAATTACGTTTGGCTTGGCCGCACGAACCTGACCAAAATATGGGGAATAATCTTTGTTATTTAAGGGTGCAAAAACCTCGCCGACATCTTTTGCGCCTTTTGCTGTGGAAGCCTTCTTAAAGGCAGAAACTGTACTACGCCCCATTTCATAATCTGGCCCAATAAAGAAAATATTAGCTTTTGGAATTTCTTTATCAACCCATGCAGCTAAAGCCGAAGATTGCATACCCGCCCGCGCATTTACCCGAAAAACGTTAGGGGAACATTTATCTGCCGTAATAGAGTCAGCAAAAGACACGCTAGTGGCAATCAGTTTTTTATTTCGTTCTGCTACTTGACCCACTGCTAAGGTTGAACCTGAATTAACAGTTCCTGTTAAAAAGTCAACATTTTCGACCTGAAAGAGTTTTTCCGCTTTTTGAACTGCAACAGCGGGGTTTGCCTCTTCATCTTCATATAGCAGGGTAATTTTTCGACCATTAATACCACCGGCTGCATTAATTTCTTTAGCAGCCATATCAAGCCCCATTTTTACTTGTTCACCAATCGGTGTGTAGGTTCCAGAAAGTGGAGTTACTACCCCGATTTTAATAGGGCCAGTCTGTGCAACAGCTAATGAGGCACTCATACATAAAGCTACACCTAATGCGAGATCTTTTAATTTAAATTGTTTATTCATTTTATGTCTCCTAAAAAAAATTAACGACCTACAAATTTCGGTTGTCGCTTTCCATGGAAAGCTTCAACCCCTTCTTTAAAATCTTCAGAG
>JBDNHM010000252.1:0-1348 GCA_041688825.1 Burkholderiaceae bacterium
ATATTTATAGCCGTAACCGTAGCCGTAAACGTAACCAAGCCTTGACGGAATAAATCCGTTAAAGATAACGCCATCAAAACGGTTACCCGATTTATTAAACACATCAATTGCATCGTTTACTTCTGACAAGCTAACTGTGTTTTGGCGGGCGATAAAGAGTGATACGTCGACTGCTTTAGCAACGGTACGGGTGTCGTGCACCGGTAACAGCGGTGGGGCATCAATAATGACGTAGTCGTAAAGCTCGGCCAATTGGGCAATGATCTGTTGAAGGTTTTCACCTGCAAGTAAGTCGCCTGGGTTACGCACACGCTGGCCGGGGGGTAAGTAATCTAGATTATCGTGAATGCCTTTAATGATCACGTCATCAACCGCAGTTAACCCTCGTAAAACTGATGATAAACCAGAGCCTTTTTGATCAACATCAAAATAGCGATGCGAGCTTGATTTACGAATGTCTGCGTCTATAAATAAGGTTCGCTTACCTGTTGCCGCTAACAAATAAGATAAATTAGCAGAAATAAATGATTTACCTTGTGACGAAACGGCTGAAGTAATTAAGGTCACTTTTGATCTGGGCTTTTCAGATAAAGCAAATATTAAAGCAGTACGCAAGCTACGCATTGCCTCAACTTCGACACAATCAGGCTTTTCTTTAGCCACCATATAAGGTGTTTCATCACCCGATTCATTGCGAGACTGCTGAATATCAACCACTGGCAAAATAGCTAAGTTGGGTATGCCTGTTTCAATTTCTAATTTTTTAGGGTCACGTACAACTTTCTCTATTAAACCCATGAGTTGTGTGAGTAAAAAGCCCAAAACTAAGCCTGCTGCAAGGCCCACTAAAACAATAATTCTTTTTTGGGGTTTGGCTGCAAACAGAGGCGTTATAGCTGGGTCAATAATTGATACGTTGCCCACTGAACCAGCTAGAGAAATCTCGAGCTGCTGCTTGTTGTTTAGCAAACCTATATAGAGCCGTGTATTAAACTCTACGTTTTGCATCAACCTGACGTAATTACGCTCTCCACTTGGCAAATAATTGATACGCTTCGATAGCGAGGCTGATTGTTGCTCAACCCCTTCAAGTTCAGCCGCCAAAGACCTCATAATGGGGTGTTTGGCGTCGTAACGAGTCGACATTTCTTGGCGCTTAATTTCAAGCTCCATTTTTTGTGCTTGCAGTTGACCGGTTGCAGCGACTAAACCCTCTAGCTCGGCAGTCATGTCAACTGTTTTATACTTAACTCTGAATTGAGTCAGATTATTTTCAGCTTGGTCTAACTTTTCTCGTAATTCTGGTAATTGCGTATTAATAAACTCGATTGTTCTTTCTGTTTCGAGG
>JBDNHM010000253.1:0-16938 GCA_041688825.1 Burkholderiaceae bacterium
AGCATTAAATTAGAACTTTTAAAACTATATATTTAAATCAACCTCTTTAAGAAACGAAGTTATTTACGCGTATCACCCATAATTTTTGTCGCTTTTTCACTCTAATTTTTATTTATAGGTCATTCACATGTCAATCTCTCTTTACGAAACATCAGTTCCCGTTTTTAAGCAAATGTTATTAGCACTGAGCGATGTACTTAAAAAAGCAGAAAATCAGGCGCAAGAGCGAAAGTATGAAACGGCCGCTTTGTTACAAGCCCGGTTGTTTCCCGATATGTTTGCGCTTGTGCGTCAAGTACAAATCGCTTGTGATTTTGCCAAAAGCGTATCGGCCCGGCTAGCTGGCATTGAAGTTGATCGTTACGAAGATACCGAGCAAAGCTTTGCCGAACTGCAAGAACGCATCGCTAAAACTGTTGCTATTCTTGATGCTTTGACTGTTTCACAATTTGAAGGTGTCGCTAATGAAAAAATTGTTTTACGCCCTGGTACACCAAAAGAAAAAACGCTAACTGGCCAAGACTACGCATTACGTTACGGTTTACCTCAGTTTTTCTTTCATCTCACCACCGCTTACAACATTTTGCGTCACAATGGAATTGAAATCGGTAAAAAAGATTTCATGGGTGCTTATTAAGCACAAAGCAACCAAGCAAAGTATTTGAGCAGGCCAACCAAGCAATCTTACTAAGCAAACTGAACACCCTGCACTACATTAGATACATGAGCGCTCAAACAATACTGAAAATGGGTGACCCACGCTTGAACCGCGTGGCCAAACCCGTGATGACTTTCAACACACCAGAACTGCATCAGCTGATTAACGATATGCGAGACACGATGGCACAAGCCAATGGTGCTGGTTTAGCTGCACCCCAGATTGGGGTTGATTTACAGATTGTCATGTTTGGCTCGGGGCAAATCAACACACGCTATCCGCTTGAAGAACCCATTCCCGAAACAATTCTGATCAACCCTGTTATCACAGCCTTAAGCGATGAAGAACAGATTGGGTGGGAAGGTTGCCTATCTGTACCCGGCTTGCGTGGGCAAGTGCCGCGTTACAGGCATATTCACTATACCGGCTTTGATCTCTATGGCAATGCTATAGACCGCACGGTCACAGACTTTCATGCTCGTGTGGTGCAACACGAATGTGATCATTTACTTGGTATTTTGTACCCTTCAAAAATACGTGATTTCAACCAATTTGGTTTTGTGGAAACACTATTTCCTGAGTTGGCAGTCCTTGAACGGAATCTATAGTTTTGGCAGCCACCGTAAACTTTTTATTGAGTCAGACATGGTTCATTGCACTGATGGGCATCTTGTTGCTTGGTGCCGTCATTTCTGCTGTTCACCATTCAGAAGTCATTGCCCATAAAACGGGTGAACCTTATGGCACATTAGTATTGGCAATTAGCATCACCATTATTGAGGTGTAGTTGATTATCGCGATGATATTCGACGGTCACGAGGGCTCTGAATTCATTGCGCGTGATGCCGTCTTCGCAACGGGACAGGTAAAACAACCCTACTGCAAAGGGCTGTTCTGTTGATTATTTTCTTTGAATTTATGTTTTGCGATTAAAGCACACGACACTTTGAAACTGAATCGTGTGCTTAACAATTATTATTGTTCTGTTTCTGCACCAGGTATGGGTTGATCAGACGCCTTATCACGATGGCTTTGAAGCTTGCCTATCTTGCTGTCAAGCATACGCGCCAGTTGGTGTGAGGCACCCACTACGGCCTGCTCTATTGTTGCGGCGTGCTCTGTTACAGCCACCGGCGGTTTACCTTCAAGGCGAGCTTCAAGCAAACATCGTTTGTCATGCGGCCCACTTTTTTTACCATTTTCATCACTCAAATGTACTTCCAAGCGGGTGATATGTTCGGCAAAACGCTTAAGCTCTTTTTCAACTATGGCATTTACCTTCGTGGCGAGCCCCTCAGAGGCTACGATGTTGCTGTCAGTATTGAGTTGAATTTTCATAGTGTTTTCCTTTGAGGTTCTGAACAAGGGTCTTCTGCGGTATAGCTTTACTTGTAAGCGTATTCAATACAAGTATAAAAAATAACCCGTGACAATTCATCATACACGGCTCGCATGATATGGTTTGTTTGTAGCTTCATACATGCAGGTTGAATAAATATCGACTTATTCGTATGTCATATCTACGGTTTTTGACTAAGATGACAACTGAAAATAATTTTGACTTTTTCACTTTCGATAATTCAATCGAAATTTGCCGGTTACCTTTTAACAACTTGATAAAATCTAAACAATATGAATGCATTACTTGATGTACGTGCCTTAGTGTTTGATGTGTTTGGTTCGGTCGTTGATTGGCGCGGCAGTATTCAACGAGACTTAACTGCTTGGGGTGTAGCAAACGGCAAAAATGTTGATTGGGAAGCCTTTGCGCGAGACTGGCGTAGCCACTACCAACCTAATCTTGAAGAGGTTCGTAGCGGTCGCCGGCCCTTTGCACTGCTCGATACGCTTCATCGTGAGGCACTTAATGTATTGCTACCCAAGTACGGTATTGATGATCTAACTGAAGCGCAAAAAGATCATATCAACCAAGTTTGGCATCGCCTAGATGGTTGGCCTGATAGCGTGCCAGGGCTGCTGCGGTTAAAAGCTCGATTCACCATTGCACCGTTATCGAACGGCAATGTTTCGCTGCTCAACAACATGGCCAAATACGCTGCCCTACCCTGGGATTTAAACTTGTCTACCCAGTGGTTCAATGCCTATAAACCCAAGCCAGAAACTTATCTTGGTGCTGTCAAGGCACTGGGCCTTAAACCTGAACAAGTGATGATGTGCGCTGCGCATAATGATGATCTAAAAGCCGCGAGAAACGTCGGTTTAAAAACAGCTTTTTGGGCTAGACCCACTGAGTACGGTGTGGATCAAATTCGTGACACACACCCAACTGAATCGTGGGACATCATTGCCAAAGACATACGTGATTTAGCCGATCAATTGATGGGGTGATAGAAGGGGGGGTGTTAATCAACAAGGCGGCAACACAGTCTAAACTTGCTTCGCAAAACCACGCAACCAAGGTTCGAGAGCACTGATGTTAAATGTTCCCGATTCAAACATCTGCAACATTTCGGCATGAATCAACATCGGTTGCCGCTGCAGACACCAACCGTTTATGCGCAAGAATACATCAGTTGCAGCAAATGCAATACGCTTGTTGCCATCGATAAATGGGTGGTTAATAGCCAGGCTTTCAAACAGTGCGGCAGCCTCAGCAATGATGTCGTTGTAATACCCCGTTTGTGGTCTAAATAGCACAGCCTCAAGCGCACCCGGGTCACGCACGCCCATTGCGCCGCCATATCTTCGCATCAGTATAGTGTGCATGCCCAGAACATCGGCAACGGTTAGATAGTCGTGCGTCACAAATTACTTCGCCAATTCACGATACAGGTGGTCGAAATCTTCAAGGCTTGAGGCGAACGAAGCCATGACATGACGTCGTGGGCGTTCTTTTTGTTGACGATCGATGTAATCGCGCAGCGCATCATCTAGCACGGCCTGAAATTGACGGCCTTGCGTTTCAGCAATGTCGCGAAGCGCTAACAATACTTCAGGTGCGGCTTGTGATGAAAACTTTTCTCGTGGCGTGGCAGCCATAATGACCTCTGTCAATTTTTATCTTGATAGATCATGATACTTCAAGATTGGTATAAATGCCAATAAAGTACCGGCTAACGACTGATAAAGTCACTTACACAGGGTATTCACTAGGTTGAAAAACTGTCGCCAACCTTTAATATTGAAAATTATATAAATATGAAAATTTCAATATTGTGCAAAATTCACCTTCAGCGATAGTAGAAAAGAAATATCAGCCATTAAAACCCCAGTCGGCTGTTGACATGTGGCTTGGACAGCATATTAGACAATTGCGTAAGACGCGTGACAAATCACTAGTAGAAATTGCCACGGCATGCCAAATATCTGTAGGCCTCTTAAGTCAAATCGAACGCGGGTTGAGCTCGGTTTCAATCAAATCGCTTCACGCGCTAGCTAAAGAGCTGGGTGTGTCGCCTGATTCAATGCTTAAAAACGCAGGCACTGAGCATGAGAGTGATGAGGGATCTGTTGCACGCGCGGGGTCGCACAGGCTGCTGAACCTTGAAGACAAGGGCATTATCAAAGAAATTGTGACGCCATCGCTTGCGAAAGATTTAGACCTTTGCCGCGCACTCTTACAACCCGGTGCGTCTTCAGGTGATCAATGGTTCTCAACCGATAAAGGCGAACAAGTCGGTATGGTTTTAAAAGGCGCCCTTGAGCTTTGGATCGATAACAAGGTAGTACTTTTAAATGCGGGTGATAGTTTTTGCTATAGCAGCCGAACCCCCCGCCGTTGGCGAAACCCAGGCACAACCCCAGCTGAAGTTATTTGGGCGATTTCAAACATTCAGACCCGTTAGTTCATCTACCCACCACCAGGAGAAGCACCATGAAACTTAAGTTACTTGCCGTCACCCTTGCCTCGACCATTGCACTCACTTTTAGCGCAAACGTTTTTGCCCAAAAAGTGATTAAAGTGGGTTCCACGCCAACAGGTATTCCTTTCACATTTTTAGACACCAAGACCAACACCATTCAAGGTGCAATGGTAGATGTTATTAACGCCGTAGGTAAAGAGGCTGGCTTAACGATTCAAATTGAAGCAATGCCTTTTTCAGCACTGATTGCCTCGCTCACCTCAAAACGTATTGATCTCATTTCTGCGGCAATGTTTATTACGCCTGCACGTCAAGAAGTGATTGCTTTTTCTGCACCCATTTATCGCTATGGCGAAGGCTTAATGCTCAGCACTAAAGTGCCAGAAAGAGCTTATGCATCTTTTGCAGACCTTAAAGGAATGACAGTAGGTGTTCAAGTCGGTACAGCTTTTGTCGAACCCCTGAAAAAAACCGAAGGTATTAAAGAAGTCAAACTTTATGATGGTTCGCAAGACATGATTAGCGATTTAAATGCCGGACGAATTCAAGCGGGACTGCTTGACTACCCTATCGCCGCTTACATACTTAGCCAGGGAAACAACCCAAACGTGAGACTCGACAAGTCTTACAAGCCTCAAGTTTTGGGTAGCATTGGCATTGCAGCCAATAAAGACAACCCAGAGCTACTGGCAACTGTTAATGCCGCATTAACAAAATTACAAGCAAACGGCACCGTTGACACTATTTTAAAAAAATGGGGTCTGGGTGGCTAATTAAGGATAAAAAATCGCCAACACCGACACATCAGAAGTTTTCCCAGCATATTAAAGGGCACATGACATGAGCCAGTTTTTAAAGGACACAATCGAGTTTGTTCCAATCTTGCTAGAGGGGGCAAAACTCACAGTTCTAGTAACTGCTGGATCATTATTTTTTTCTACTGTGTTGGGAATAGTGTGGGCGTTGATGCGCGTGTCGAAAATTCCTGCGTTAGTCTGGTTCAGCACCACGATGGTCAACCTCTTAAGAGGTATTCCGATCATTGTGTTGCTGTTCTATATTTATTTCGTCATGCCAGACTTTGGTTTATCTCTTTCAGCGCTACACGCTGCAATAATAGGTCTAGGCGTCGCATATTCTGCGTACCAAGCTGAAAACTTTAGAGCTGGAATCGAAGCGGTTGACCGTGGGCAAGTAGAAGCCGCAATGGCTATGGGCATGAGTTGGTCATTGTCGATGCGTCGCGTCGTGCTACCCCAAGCTGTGCGCATTATTCTTCCACCTTATGGGAACACGATGATTATGATGCTTAAAGATTCGTCTCAAGCATCCACCATTACGGTTGCTGAATTAGCACTGCAGGGCAAGTTAATAGCCGCATCTAACTTCAAAAACTCAACTGTTTTTACACTTGTTGCCATCATGTATTTAATTATGTGTATTCCACTCATCATTCTGGTTAAGCACCTTGAAAAAAGGAATGCTCAAAAATGATTGAATTAAATAATGTACACAAAAGCTTTGGTCGAAACGAAGTTTTAAAAGGCGTTTCAGCATCAATAAAAAAAGGTGAAGTTGTTTGTATCATTGGTCCATCAGGGTCTGGCAAGTCAACGATCTTACGTTGCATTAATGGGCTTGAGCGCTACAACTCAGGTGAAATCACGATCGATAATGTTGTAGTTGATAATCAAAAAAAAACGATTGGCCTGATTCGTACACAGGTTTCAATGGTGTTTCAAAAATTTAATTTATTTCCACATCGTACTGCGCTTGAAAATGTTATTGAAGGGCCTGTTTATGTTAAAGGCGAAGCAAGAGAGTCTGCAATTTTTCGTGGCCAAGAATTATTGGCAAGCGTTGGTCTTGCAGAAAAAGAAGATGCATACCCACCTCAACTATCTGGCGGACAGCAACAGCGCGTTGCCATAGCCCGTGCGCTAGCAATGGAGCCCAAAGCCATTTTGTTTGACGAACCCACTTCTGCGCTAGACCCCGAACTTGTTGGTGAGGTATTAAGCGTTATGCGTAAGTTGGCACAGTCAGGTATGACCATGGTAGTTGTTACACACGAAATGGGGTTTGCACGTGAAGTCGCAGACCGCGTCATATTTATTGATGATGGCGTTATTGTCGAACAAGGCCCCGCTGAGTCGGTTTTAAACAAACCACAGCACCCCAGAACGCAAGATTTTCTTCGTCGAGTTTTGCACCCAATCTGACCCCCCCCAAGGATTTGCAATGTATTTATCGCCCTTTCCTCTTTCACCTTCACTTTGGTTTGCCACGGCAGAGCCCGCCCCACAGACTGAACCACTTCATCAAAATCATCACTGCGACGTTGCTGTCATTGGCGGAGGCTTTGCTGGTTTAAGCACCGCATTACATCTTGCAAAACGAAAAATCAACACAACACTTCTCGAAGCAAGGGAAATCGGTTTTGGTGCATCAGGTCGGAATGGTGGGCAGGTCATACCTGGCCTGAAATATGACCCAGATGACATGATTAAGAAATTTGGGGCTGAGCGTGGTCAAGAATTGATCCGTTTTGCTGGTGGCACTGCCAATTCTGTGTTCGACCTGATCGCACAACACAATATGAATGTGCCTTTTGTGCGAAAGGGCTGGATACAAGGGGCACACAGCGACACAGCTCTAGGCACAGCACATAAACGCGCCGAACAATGGCAACGGTACGGTGCACCCGTTCGTTTTCTTGACCAATCACAAACACAACGGCTACTTGGAACAGAGCGCTATTTAGGCGGCTGGGTCGATGAGCGGGCTGGCGCTGTTCAACCTTTAAGTTATATCAGAGGTCTTGCAACTGCCGCCATTCAAGCTGGCGCTAAAATTCACACTGATTCGCCTGTTAAAAGTCTGTCATTACAAAATGGAAAGTGGCAAATAAACACAGACAGTGGTGCAAGCATTACAGCTGACCGCGTTGTCATGTGTACCAATGCATATGGTGGCGATTTATGGCCAAAACTCAAAACGTCAATTATTGACGCAAATTCTTTTCAGATCGCAACAAACCCCCTGCCCGATCACATTCGGCAAACGATTCTTCCACAAGGTCACGTCAGCTCAGATACACGTAACCTTTTACTCTACTTCAGACTGGACCATGAAGGTCGCCTGTTAATGGGAGGGCGTGGGCCATTTCGTGAACCCAAGGGTGATGCTGACTGGGCACACCTCGAGCGAGTCTTACACAAAATTTTCCCTCAAGTTAAGGGGCAAGATATTGCTTATCGCTGGTGTGGAAGAGTCGCTATAACGCGTGACTATCTTCCTCATCTGCATGAGCCTGCTCCAGGTTTACTCATTGATATTGGTTGCATGGGGCGTGGTGTTGGCTTACAAACAAGTATGGGTATTGCAATGGCAGAATATATCGCTAATGGTGACAAACTCTCTTTGCCATTCACAATTACTGAAGCTAAGTCTTTTCCACTTTATGGGTTGAGAAGACTGTACGTGAATGCAGTCGTTACTTGGTACCGTATTAATGACGGCGGACTTTAATTAAAATATGCATAACTAGCAAAAATACCAAATTAGATTTACAGTACATAACTGCCACGCTTTGCGGAGATCTCAATGAACGCCATCACCGAATCAATCAGCCTATCTCAAGATGTTGATATGGCCAATTTCTGGATGCCTTTTACGGCAAACAAACAGTTCAAAGCGGCGCCTCGCATGCTTAAAAGTGCAAAAGGCATGTATTTCACGACGGTTGATGGCCAGAAAATTCTTGATGCAAGTGCAGGGTTATGGTGCGTAAATGCCGGCCATTGCCGTGAGGAAATTACCGAAGCGGTACATCAACAAATGATGCAACTCGACTACGCACCAACCTTTCAAATGGCACACCCCATTGCCTTTGAGGCAGCCAAAGTCATTGCCGACCTCATGCCAAAAGATCTTGACCGCATTTTCTTTGCCAACTCGGGCTCAGAAGCTGTCGATACTTCTCTTAAAATCGCGCTGGCTTATCACCGTGCCCGGGGCGACGGTCAACGCACCCGTTTGATCGGTCGCGAACGTGGTTACAGCGGTGTGGGTTTTGGCGGTATATCAGTTGGTGGAATCTTAGCCAACCGCAAGGCTTTCTCGGGCGCATTAATACCCGGTGTCGATCACATTTCTCATACCCACAACCTATCTGAGATGGCTTTCAGCCAAGGGCAACCCACATGGGGTGCACATTTAGCAGACGATCTTGAACGCTTATGCGCCCTGCATGACGCGTCAACGATTGCTGCCGTTATCGTTGAGCCCGTTGCTGGTTCAACTGGAGTGCTGGTACCCCCACAGGGCTATTTACAACGTCTGCGTGACATCTGTACAAAACACGGCATTTTGTTGATTTTTGACGAAGTCATTACCGGTTTTGGTCGTCTGGGTAAAGCCACAGCCAGTGAATTGTTTGGCGTCACACCCGACATCATCACCATGGCTAAAGCGATCAATAATGCAGCCATTCCTATGTCAGCCGTTGCAGTGAGTCGACTCGTTCATGATCATATTGTTCAGGCGGGCCCTGCCGCAGGTATAGAGTTTTTTCATGGTTACACCTACTCTGCCCACCCCGCTGCTGCTGCGGCATGCTTGGCAACACAAGAAATTTACCGCAAAGAAAAACTATTCGATCGCTCTGCCAGCCTAGCCCCTAAGTTTGAAAAAGAAATACACGCGCTTCGTGGTGAGCCCTTTGTTAAAGACATTCGTAACCTCGGTCTAATGGGTGCAGTCGAATTAGAATCACGTGACGGCGCCCCGGGCACCCGAGCTTACGACGTATTCCTAAAGTGTATGGAAAAAGGCGTACTCACTCGTTACACCAGTGACATCTTAGCGTTCTCGCCACCGCTCATTATTAATGAAGACCAGATTGAAGAGATATTTGAAACGGTTAAAAAGGCGTTGCATGAAGTGAGTTGACGCAACAAAACCACGCCGTAACGACGTGTTGTTGGCTGGGCTGATGATTTATTTAGTTTGAGAAACCAGCCAATCACTTAGATTTTGGTTGAATTTTTCGGCTTGTTCCATCAAGAAAAAATGGCTAGCATTATCAAAAATAACTGTTTTAGAATGCGCAATACCTTGACTTAAAATATCGGTAGCCGTAAGCGAGCAAATAGGGTCGCTTTGACCCGCCATGATTAAAGTGGGTTGCTTAATAAGCCCCAGCTTTTTACTGGTATCGTGATTTTGGCATGCTTCATTTTGACGTATGTAACAAGCTGGCAGTCGGGTTTCACCGCCAATTAACATTTCAATTTTTTTTACTTGTTCTGATTTGTGGTTAAAAAAATCAGCCGAAACAAAATTTTGTACTGAATGCCGTGCATGATCAGCCCAATTCATACGCCATTCAAGCGCCTCGCGCATATTCAGTAAAACGCGGCGACCTAATGGGTCTAGTATTGCAAACGATGCACACAGCACTAAAGACTTGACCCGATCAGGCGATATTAAGGCCATGTGTTGGGCAACAGCACCACCCATTGACCTGCCAACAATATGTGCAGAGCCAACACCCAATGCAGTCATTAAACCCAGTGTGTCGTGTGCTAAGTCTTCTGTGCTGATTGGCTCGTCTATTTGTGAACTCTTACCTGCGCCCCGATTATCAAATGCAATCACTCTGTAGTGATCTTTTAGAAGTTGAACCTGATTTGTCCACGCGCTATAGTCGCCAGCCAAACCATGTATGAGAACAACTGGGGTACCTTCACCTACGTCTAAATATTGAATATCGTACTTGCCTGTTTTGGCTGTTTTCAATAATTCTTTCACTGACTTTCCCCTTATTCAACACCTAGGTGCGTTTGTAACGCTTGTTGCTGTTCGAAAAATAATGCCTTACTTCCAGAAAAAACAACTTTGCCATTGTTTAAAAGCACAACATTATCAGCAACACTCAAAGCTAGTTTTAAATTTTGCTCAACCAAAATAATTGAAATAAACGGCTTAAGTAAAGCAATGATTTGGCCAACCTCTTTAACGATTTGTGGTGCCAAGCCCTCAGAGGGTTCGTCTAACAACAATACTTTTGGGTTTGTCATGAGCGCTCGACCAATTGCCAACATTTGCTGTTCGCCACCAGATAAGCTACCCGCTGTTTGGCCTTGCCGTTCTTGAAGCCTTGGAAAAAACTGAAAAATGTCTTTTAAATTCCACTGGCGGGCGCTACCCGATCGAGGGGGGTGATAGGCAACCTCAAGGTTTTCTTTCACGCTTAAACTCGGAAAAATGCGGCGGCCTTGAGGCACAATACCAATACCTGCATGGCATATTTTTTCAGGTGATAGCTTTTCGAGTTGCAAGCCCTCTAATTGAATTGAGCCTGTTCTTTTTGACAAAAAACCAATAATTGAATTGATGCATGTTGTCTTACCCGCACCATTTCTACCCAGCAAAGCAAGGACTGTATCTTTTTTTAATTCTAATGACACATCGTAAAGAATATGGCTATCGCCATAAAAAGCATTCAGATTTTCAATACTAAGAATCGAATTATTCACCAAGGTAAATCTCCTTGGTTCGCGGGTCATTAACCACTTCTTGACGTGTACCGGTTGTGATCACTTCACCATAATGAAGAAGGGTAATTTGATCTGCAAAAGCTAACGCGACTTCCATGTCGTGCTCGATCATGAGAATAGTGATTTTTCGGTCAATTTGTTTCAATAAATTTGTAATGGTTTCACGTTCTTCAGTTGACAAGCCCGCCAATGGTTCATCAAGCAATAAAATTTGCGGGTTTTGTGCTAAGGCCATCGCAATTTCTAAGCGCCGCTTTTCACCATAAGAAGTTTGCTCTAGGGGCAAATACGCTTTTGAAGCTAAGCCAACCCTTTCAAGCACTTCTAAAGCTTTAAGTTTTAGTGAATTTTCTGATAAAAAAGAGCCCCAGAACTTCCAGCGCAGCGACATTTTGCCTAGCAGCGCTAATTTCACATTTGAAAGTAAATTGTCTTTGCCAAATAAAGTTAAAATTTGATAAGTTCTCGCAAGATTCAACTGCGCACGGCTTGCGGTTGAAAAATGCGTCACATTTTTTCCCGATAGTTTGATAGTTCCAGAATCTGAGGCTAAGTCGCCAGTAATCAAATTAAAGAGGGTTGTTTTACCCGCACCATTCGGACCAATTAACAGATGACGTTCGCCGACCTTCACCGACAGGTTGACGCCTTTCGTGACACGCAAGCCACCAAATGATTTTGTCAGGCCAGACACTTCAAGTATTGTGCTCATCTTTTATTTAGTAACATTTAAATAATTTTTAAAGCGATCGTACCCAGCAACGATTCCACCCGGTATGTACATCACAATAAAAATAAACACTAAGCCAAGCAGTGTGACCCAGTTATCAATATATTGACTGGCAACGTTCTTAAGTAGCATCACTAAAGCAGCACCAATTACGGGCCCCATTAGTGTGCCAGCCCCGCCTGCAATAACCATTAGTAGCATTTCAGCTGAGTTCGCTAATGATAGGCTGTGAGGACTGATGTATTGATGGTAGTAAACAAACATAATGCCACCTATTGCACCAAAGAAGCCACAAGCGGTGAAAGTAAACCAACGAATCAACCAAACATTAAAACCTAAAGCGCTCATTCGACGAGGCTGATCTTTTGTACCGCGAATCGTTGCACCGAAGGGTGAGCGAACTAAAATGGCGATTAACAACCAAACGATGCAAAATATAAGCAAAGCAAAATAGTAAAAGTTATTGGCCTCGCCAAGATCTATTCCAAATGGGCTAGGGCGAGTTAAACCAGATATACCGTTGTCACCCCCTGTGATGTTGACCCATCGGTAAGCCAACCCCCATAAGATTTGACCAAATGCGAGCGTAATCATGAGAAAACTGATACCCGTCGCTCTTAGCGCAATCAGGCCAAAAATGCCTGCAATGGCAGTGGTACTTAAAATACCCACTAAAGCCGAGCTGATATGAGAAAAACCTGAATTCACCATGAGCCAACTGCTGATGTAAGCCGCTAAACCCAGGTAACCTGCGTGCCCTAAAGATGTTAAGCCGGCATAGCCAACTAGCAAATTGAGGCTCATTGCAAATATTGCTGCAATTAAAATTTGACTGGCTAGATTGGTATAGTAAGAGCCCCCCGTTATCATGGGTAAGGCAAGTAATAATATTAATGCGATAGTAAAAAGAATACGGTTCATGCGCTAATCTTTCCAAACAAGCCGCGAGGCCTAACTGCCAAGATAATCAACATCGGCAAAAATAAAATGATGTACGCTAAGTCTGGGAATAAAGCCTGACCAAAACTATAAATAAACCCAATTAAAAAACTGCCCACAAAAGCGCCTAACAGACTGCCTAAACCACCCAGAATCACAACAACAAGAGCCAAAGGCAACATATCTGCATCTAGACCGGGGTAAACAGAAAGAATGGGGGCTGCAGCAATGCCACCAATACCCGCTAACGCGGAACCCAAACAAAAAACAATTGAAAATAATTTAGTGGCCGGTACGCCAATACCCTGTGCCATTTGCCTGTCATCAACACTTGCTCTTATCATCACACCCAGCTTAGTCTTATCAAGCAACAACCAAAGGCCTATTGCAACAACAATACTGAAAACAACAAGTGCTACGCGATAAAGAGGAAATGTTTGCCCGATAATTTTTATGCCACCTGCTAAAAAACTTGGGGCACTGACTAATCTTGGGTCGCCACCCCAAAACCAAAGACTGCCGTCAGCGATGACAAAAGCAACCCCCAAGGTAGCTAACACTTGTGACAGGCTGTTACCCGCCAAGCGTCGAAGAATAAAGCGTTCGACCACAAGACCAAGCAACCCGATTGCAACCCCAGCAGCCAGTAAAGCCAGAAAGAAAGAATGACCTGCCTCGACAACGCTTAGGCCAACATAAGCGCCCAACATAAAATAAGCGCCATGAGACAGGTTTGCAATGCGCATGAGCCCGAAGATCAAAGAGAACCCAGCCGCTAGGGTGAAGAGTACACCCCCTAGAGCAAGGCTATTTAGGCTTTGAATTAACCAAAAAGACATAAGTTTCTAGTTTATTTTTCGAGATTATTTGCAGGGGGGTAATCTCTTGAATAAACAGGGTTAGCCAAGAAGTCTTTTGTTTTGTATGTCCAAAACTGGCTGACAGACGGGTAAGTTTTAAGCACAACGTTAGTTAGTTTGCCATCAACTTTTTCTACTTTTCGTATGTAGATGTCCATAATTGGGTTACCCAATGCATCTAAAGTGATATTGCCTCTAGGGTCATTTGGTAACTGCACAGCACGTAATGCAGCCATGAACGCAGCCTTGTCTTCTATATTGCCGTTGACATCTTTAAGTGCCTGTTCAAGCATCAGCGCTGCTGCGTATGCACCCATTGAGTAATACCCCGGGTCTTTTTTGTACATTGCTTTGTAGTCTTTTACAAATTTTGCGTTTGCCGCATTATTTAAACTTGCAGCATACCAACCTGTAGAAATGACACCTAAAGCATAATCACCCATGAAAGGCAAAATACCCTCGTCAACAGTTGTCATGGCACCCAACAAAGGAATTTTTTCTTTTAAACCATATTCGCTATATTGTTTGACAAATTTGACGCCATTACCACCTGCGAAAGCTGCAAACACAGCATCAACATTGGGGTTAATTTGACCCATATAGGTACCGTAATCAGCCACGTTTAAAGGCGACCATAACTTTTGAACGACTTTGCCACCATTTTCTTCAAAGGTACGCTGAAAACCTGCAGCAATTTCATGACCAAACGCAAAATCATCAGCAATAATCGCAATGCGCTTGTACTTGAGTTCCTTAGCTGCATATTCGCCTAGAGCGTGGCTGGGCTGCGCTGAAGTACCCACAGCGCGCACAAACCATTGGTTTGGGCTACGTTGGGTTAAGTCTTCTGCTGCGGCAGAAGGCGAAATAATTGGAATACCGGCTTTTCTAATGTAGTCATCAATTGCGATGGCCTCAAACGCAGCGAGTGGCCCAATAAGAACCTGCACTTTGTCTTTTTCAACCAGCTCTTGGGTTTTAGTTTTAGTCACAGCAGGTTGCCCTGATGTATCTGCCACAAAAAGCTCAACCTTTCTACCTGCAATCATGTTGTTGCGCTCTTTCATAAAGAGTGCAAGACCTTCTTCCATCTGCTTACCACCGGCGGCTAAAGCGCCAGATTTAATTGTTAGAAAACCCACTCGAATGGGGGCTTTTTCAGCCGCAAAACTGGTGGGCATTAAGAGTGCGCTGGCCATTAACAGTGCAATGGTTTTCGGATAAATCTTTTTGAACATGCTTGTCTCCTTGCGAGTTTTAGTCATTTTAAACGTTCAATTGATATATTACATTAAAAATAATTAAAGTAAATTTTTTAGTTACTATTTTTTTTATCTATATAAATCATATATTTAAAATAAATAACTTAAAATTTAGAACTATTGTGATATATTACGACGTAATTATTACGTTCAACTGATATCTTTTAAACCCCATGGCAATTGTTATAACTGAAGCTACTGAATCTAATGGTCTATTGCTGCGTGAGCACGTTTACGAACAGCTACGCCGTGACATTCTGTCTTGCAAGTTAGCACCCGGCGCAGAAATTCGCGAAGCCGAACTTGCGGCCCGTTTCGAGGTCAGTAAATCACCCGTTCGTGACGCGCTGATTAGCCTTGTTCGCGAAGGGTTGGTCATCACAATTCCTCGTCAAGGGTATCGTGTTGCACCTGTCTCTATTTCAGATATGTTAGATATGTTTCATTTGCGAGCAGCGTTAGAGCGCGCAAATGTTGAACGTATTATTCGCCACGCAACCGACGCGCAGCTAAAAACGCTAGACGATTTTAAGACTTTCAATAAAACGCTTTGGCCAAATGGCTTCGTAAGCTACAACAAAACATTTCACTGCCGACTCGCTGATTTAGGTGGAAATGGTCGCATGCGCGATCAACTGATTGACCTAATTGATTTGATGGAAAGAGCCGTTCAAATTAGCGTCAGCAACATTAAGCACGGCAGACCTGAAGCGTTGGTTCAAGAACATATTCAGATCATTGATCTTATTCAATCAAGGTCTACTAAAGCCGCACAGCGCTTTACCGAACAGCATGTTTTGGCCGCAGGTAAGCGAGTCAACAAAGCTATCACTGCCGGCATGATTATTAATTAAATTTATTCAGCATCATTTTTGAAACAAGGAACCCTATGTCAACCGCTACCAAACACGCACCTATTCGTGGTTTATTTATTGATGGAAAAGAAGTTTCGGCTTCACAAACAGAATTGCTAGATGTGTTGAACCCTGCAACAGGTGAACTGCTTGCGCAGATCGCACATGCAACTGTCGCCGATGTTGACTTAGCCGTTAAAAGCTCAGCCAAAGCTTTTGCCAGCCCCGAATGGAGCGCAATGTCAAACCGCACACGCGCAAAGCTGATTAACAAATTAGCCGATACCTTTGAGGCGAATTTAGAAGAAATTTACACACTTGAAACCGCCAACAACGGGCGTTCACTGAATGAAACCCGTGCGCAAGTTTCGCGTTTGCCTGATTTCCTGCGCTATAACGCCGGGCTCGCCATTGCTCGCCGCGATTCTGTTATTCCCGTAGACGGAAACTATTTAAATTACACACTTCGCACCCCCATTGGCGTGGTCGGCAATTCAACACCGTTTAATCACCCTCTGATGATTATGATTAAAAGCTTGGCACCCAGCCTCGCATCGGGCTGCACCACGGTGGTTAAACCCTCTGAATACACACCCTTGACGACACTTCGTTTAGCCGAGTTATTCGTTGAGGCGGGTTTACCCCCAGGTGTTTTTAACGTTATTACGGGTCTTGGCCCAACGACTGGCAAAGCTTTAGCAGAACACCCCGGTTTAGCTAAATGGGTTCTGACGGGTGGCACAGAAGCGGGCCGCATTACAGGTGCCCTAGCAGGTAGCAACTTTGCTCACCAAACATTAGAGCTTGGCGGCAAAACCCCCGTATTGGTATTTGACGATTTTAATGTCGACCAGGCCGTTAACTACGCGGCATTCGGTGCCTTTATTGGTGCGGGTCAAACATGTATTTGCGGCAGCAGACAAATTGTTCAAGCCAATATATACGATGAATTTGTTGAAAAATTAGCACTCAAAGCAAAATCAATTCGCATTGGCAACCCAATTGATCCAAAAATTCAACTGGGACCAGTCGTTTCAGCTAGGCAGCAACAACGCGTTTTAAAGTATATCGATATTGGTTTACACGAAGATAAAGCTCGCTTAGTGGCGGGGGGAAAGGTACCTACAAACCCTGATTTAAAAAATGGGTTTTATGTAGAACCGACTGTATTTGCAGATGTGACCCGAGACATGCGTATTTTCCAAGAAGAAGTATTCGGGCCATTTGTTTCAGTTACAAAATTTACAA